>NZ_AQHJ01000023.1:600000-764814 GCF_014925405.1 Pseudoalteromonas ulvae UL12 | reverse complement strand
ATCGCTTTTATCTATATTTATATTGTTTACTCTGATAGTGCTTTGCATGTGTTATTAGGTGTTGCATCGTTGCTGCTTGAACAATTATTTATAAATTTTATAGACATAAAAAACCTGATATGAAATCAGGTTTTTACAGTGTTTTATCGTCGTTTACTGTTCCCAGTATGCTTGTTGTAAGCTGTCTTCTCGTTCAGGTAAGCCTTTGGTTAACCTTGGAGAGTGCTGGACGAGTACTTCATAACTTACACGATTAGCATACTTACTAATTTGTGAAAGTGATGAATAGGTAAGGGCATTGAGTTGATGTTTACTCGAGTTTGGCACATTGATTTGATGGTAAACATTTGCACTTAGATCGTGTAATACAGCAGCAAGGGCTGCATCACCTGCTCCATTGGTGTTTTTGATGCTATCAGGCCCACCCATGTACGGCGCAGTATGTGAATATATTTTTAGAGGTTGCTCACAATCTTTGAATCTCATACCCCTTGAATATTCATATTTATTAAAGTCAGGGATCGCACCAGGCATTAAAGTATGAGTTGTAAGGCGTTTCCATTTCTCATCGATGTAACCGCCTAAGAACATTCCTTTTTCACCAGCAGTACAAATAACCAGATCGACCCAATCAAGTGCTTTTTCAGTGGCGAGTAATGGATCCTCGAAACCGGTTATCGCTAGGCCTTCTTCTTCATTCATCGCTAAAATATCAACATGATTTTTAACAAACTCTTGCCACCATGCCGGATCTTGTTCGATTAAAAACTTAGTCCCTAATGTCAAAACGACAGGCACATTCGCTTTGTTAGCGTATTCAACCGCTTTTAATGTTGCCTGAGTCATTGTGTCATCAGCTTGCGTACGCATTAAATACGCGCTTATAACTAGTGCTGATGAGTGTGTTATTAATTGTTCAGATATTGATTCTGGGCGTAGTTTATTCATCAAGCCTGCACTGATGGCAAAGGTTCGCTCACCGGTTTCATCAATTAAGGTAAAGCATCGACCAATTGGTCCATCGACAGGTTGCAAGTATTCTAAATCAACTCGGCTCGATGTATTACTCAGAAATCGGTAAGCGTAACTACCGATTTTAATATTTTCACTCATCACCCCTAATAAGACTGAGCGATCATCGGCTAGCACAGAATAATTGTGCATGGTATTGCCAATAGTACCGCCTGCAAACTCGTAATCGACCATTTTATTTTGTTTCAGGTGATCGTAGAGAGCGTGAGTTGTTTCGTCGTCGATTACCTGCGACATTCCACGTTGTAGGCCAAATTGAGCAAGGAAGGAATTTTCAACTTTTGCTTCGATATCCACCACAATCTGATCAATACCAACGATATAGTTGTTCTTCAGTTTATTATCTTGCTGAAGTTGGTTAGTGAGAGGATCTTTCGCCTCCACCGGAAAATAATGTTTGTGCCTACGGCGACCTGGAAATTTCATGATTTATCTACATTGATTAGCTAAAACAAAAAGCGGCGAATTATAGCGTAAATAAGCCCCTTACGGCTATGGCTTAAGAAAAATTATCGAGATAATCCCTATTAGTTGCTAATACTAGATTATTTTTAGGCTTTTGCTTGCTGTATAATCAGTGTGAGTAAGGAATGAGGTGGTTATGATTGAGTATTCAGATGAATATTGGATGGCGCAAGCGCTAATGCTTGCTGATAAAGCAGAGGCTGAGGGGGAGATCCCGGTTGGAGCCCTTGTTGTGCGAGATAATGAAATTATTGCACAAGGTTGGAATCGCTCTATTTGCACCCATGATCCATCAGCGCATGCAGAAATGCTCGCTATTCGTCAGGCGGGACAATACTTAGAAAACTATCGAATGCTGGATTGCACCCTCTATGTCACGTTAGAACCTTGCTCTATGTGTGCAGGCTTATTGGTGCATAGCCGAATAAAGCGTTTAGTGTATGGTGCGGATGATGCTAAGACTGGCGCTGTAAATTCAGTAATCAATTTAGTTCAGCACCCGCAGTTTAATCATCAAATAGAGGTGACTTCAGGAGTGTTGGCACAGGAATGTGGTGATAAGTTATCGGCTTTTTTTAAACGTAGAAGAAAAGAAATTAAAGCATTAAGGCAAGAGCAAAAGAAAGTGCCACAGAAGCCTATTTAGGCTTCTGTGATTGGATCTGAATTAATTGGTTCAAGGTTCATTAATGCAAATAATCGACGACGCATGCTGATTTTTCGGTGTAAATTTTTCAACATGATTCTTCTTCGAGTTGAGCAAGAATTAATTGCTCTTTTTTTTATTCTGGGTGTTCTTCTTTTCAAATTTATTCTCCAAAAGTGAGAGGGGAGAAACGAGTATCACTTTATAAAATATAGGCTATTAAAAAATAGCGAATCCTAGTCTGAGTTTATTTCTCTAATGTAATAGGGTCTGAAAATTGCTGTGATTGATCGTCGTCAATTTGGAGTGTTTCTTCAGTCGACGCATTTTCATCTAACCACACCAAAGTATCATAATAGCGACGAATATTGTCAACATAGGTTACGGCCACATCTCCGCGAGCATAACCATACTTAGTGGTGCGATAGTAGCGCTTTTTAATCAGCAGCGGCAAACGTTTTTTCACCTCAGCCCATTTATCAGCGTCTGCACCGTCCTTTTGTGTCAGGATCCGCGCATCATTGACATGTCCCCAGCCTACATTGTAGGCCGCTAAAGCAAACCAAAGATTATCAGGGCTGGGAATTCTATCGGGAATACGTGACAGTAAACGGCTTAAGTAGATTGCGCCTCCCTTGATGTTTTGTTCGGGTTCTAAACGGTTTGTCACCCCCACATGTTTTGCTGTAGGTCGAGTTAGCATCATAATCCCACGCACCCCTGTAGGTGACTTTGCTTTGGGATCCCACATGGATTCTTGATAACTGAGCGCAGCCAGCAAGCGCCAATCAAGGTCCAACGCATACTCTTCAAACCATGGTTGATATTTAGGTAGAGTCGTTTTGACTGAATTAATAAAAGAGAGTGTGTTGATGTAATTGAATTGGCGAACATGGCCAAAGTATTTTTCTTCGAGTTCGTGAATAAGCCCTGTTTGTTGCGCCTCACCGAAGAACTCAACTAATAAAGCGTAAAGAGAGTCATCATTATCTTTTTTGAGCATCCAAGCGACTGGGTCACTGCGAGTAACTGAAAAGCCAATACTGAGCTCTGGGTGATAGCGTCGAAACAATGCCAATGTGTTTGAATCGGCGATGGTGTAATCGACTTCACCATCTATCACTTGTTGTAATAGTTCAGCTTCATCCATTTCATCGGTTTCAAGCCAAGTTAAGTCATTGAAGCGCAATTGCGCTTTACGTAAGCTATCAACATGGCTGCTTTTGGCTAATACGGTTAGGTTACCTTTAATTTGAGCAAAGTTTCGAGGTCTAACGTTGCCTTGTTTAAATACTAACTTTTGACTGATAGAGCGATATTCTGGAGCAAAACGAAAAGACTCTAAGCGGTTTTTATTGATAGTTAAACCAGAGGCGACAATATCGATATTGTTGTTATTAAGGCGAGGGAATAAATCACTTAAGCTGAAAAATGGCACAACCTCCAATTCAACGCCCAAAAAATCAGCAAATGCAGCGGCCAGCTCATACTCAAACCCTTCTTCACCATCGCCGCTTAAGTAATAAGTGCTTTGGCCTACTAAGAATCCAATACGAATTTTGTTCTGTTGATTGATTTTTTGCAGTTGTGTGGGTGTCTCTTGTTTCGAGCAAGAAATTAATACAACCAAACTCAATAGCAAAACAATGAAACGCATAGTGACCCACATTACTCGGTATGTTTTTCTTTTATAACAGAAGATTGTTGGTAGGTCACTTAACATTCAAAGGCAATGCTTGAATTTTCTGGTCTGAGCTGTATTTGTTTTCGCAGCTTTTGGGGTTTAATTTGGCGAATTTTTGAATTTGCAGTTAAAACCAAGTTTTATTTCCACTATAATGTCGCCTTTATTGATATATCGTTCAATCCCTAACCCCGGATGAAAATACCTATGTTGATCTTACGTGGTGCACCCGCACTGTCTGATTTTAGAGTTCAAAAAATCTTAAAACGTTGTGCTGATGCCAATTTAGCGGTAACGAATGTTTACGCTGAATTTATGCATTTTGCTAATTTAACAGCACAACTTAGCGATGCTGAACTGGATAAGTTAAAAAAACTGCTTACCTATGGCCCGACCGTTATCGAGCACGAGCCAGCGGGCACACTTATTTTAGTGACGCCGCGTCCAGGTACAATTTCTCCGTGGGCATCAAAAGCAACTGATATCGCGAAAAACTGTGGCCTAAGCCAGGTACATCGTATTGAGCGTGGCGTAGCCTATTATGTTGAAGGGGATTTAACTCCCGAGCAAGTAAACGATGTCGCTAAACTTCTTCATGACCGTATGACTGAAGCAACGCATGCAGAGCTTGATGCAGCAGCGCAGCTATTTAAAGTTGATGAACCGCGCCCTATGTCATCAGTTGATATTTTAGGTGGTGGTCGCGAGGCATTAGCCGCTGCGAATATCGAACAAGGTTTTGCTTTAGCTGATGATGAGATTGATTATCTCGTTGAAAATTTCCAGAAATTAGGTCGTAACCCGAACGACATCGAATTATTCATGTTTGCACAGGCAAATTCTGAGCATTGTCGTCACAAAATATTCAATGCAGATTGGACAATTGATGGTATTGAACAGCCGAAGTCGCTATTCAAAATGATTAAAAATACCTTCGAAACACATCCTGAAAACGTATTATCTGCTTATAAAGATAACGCGGCAGTAATGAAAGGATCGTTTGCAGGTCGTTTCTTCCCTAATGTTGCCGGTGAATATGCTTATCACCCAGAAAACATCGAAATATTGATGAAGGTTGAAACTCACAACCACCCAACAGCGATTGCGCCTTTTTCAGGTGCCTCGACAGGGTCAGGTGGTGAAATTCGTGATGAAGGCGCAACAGGGCGCGGCTCAAAACCAAAAGCGGGTTTAGTTGGTTTTACCGTATCTAATTTACGTATCCCAGGTTATGAGCAACCTTGGGAAACTGATTTTGGAAAACCTGCGCGCATTGTTAACGCATTAGATATTATGGTTGAAGGCCCATTAGGTGGCGCGGCGTTTAACAATGAGTTTGGTCGTCCTAACTTATTAGGTTATTTCCGTACTTACGAAGAACAAGTTAACAGCCACAATGGTGTAGAGGTGCGTGGTTACCACAAGCCGATTATGCTTGCCGGTGGTTTAGGGAATATCCGTACTGACCATGTACAAAAAGGTGAAATTCCAGTTGGCGCTAAGTTGATTGTACTTGGCGGCCCTGCGATGAACATTGGTTTAGGTGGCGGTGCAGCCTCTTCAATGACTTCAGGTCAATCAAATGAAGATTTAGATTTTGCTTCAGTGCAGCGCGAAAACCCAGAAATGGAACGTCGCTGTCAAGAAGTGATCGATAAGTGTTGGCAGCTTGGTGATGCCAATCCAATTGCGTTTATTCATGATGTGGGTGCGGGCGGTATTTCAAATGCATTCCCAGAATTAGTCAGTGATGGCGGTCGTGGTGGTAAATTCGAATTACGTAATGTACCAAACGATGAGCCTGGCATGGCACCACATGAAATTTGGTGTAATGAATCACAAGAACGTTACGTGATGGCTGTTGCTGCTGAAGATTTTGCTCGCTTTGAAGAAATCTGTAAGCGCGAACGTGCACAATATGCCGTAATTGGTGAAGCAACTGAAGAATTACACCTGACTGTATCTGATAACCACTTTGACAATAACCCTGTGGATTTACCTCTAGAAGTATTGCTTGGTAAAGCGCCAAAAATGCATCGTGAAGTGACGTCTTTACAAGCAAAAGGCGAAGCGTTAAATGTCAGCAACATTGATTTAGATGAAGCAGCTAAACGCTTACTACGCTTACCAGCGATTGCAGAAAAAACCTTCTTAATCACCATTGGTGACCGCACAGTGACTGGTTTAGTGGCTCGTGATCAAATGGTTGGTCCTTGGCAGGTCCCTGTTGCTGATTGTGCAGTAACCGCTGCTGCATTTGATACGTATCACGGTGAAGCGATGTCACTGGGCGAGCGTACGCCAGCCGCTTTACTTAACTACGGCGCTTCGGCTCGTCTAGCGGTGGCTGAATCATTAACCAATATTGCTGGTACCAACATTGGTGGATTAGAAAACATAAAGCTTTCTGCTAACTGGATGGCCGCAGCAGGTCACCCTGGCGAAGATGCGGGTCTTTACGAAGCTGTAAAAGCGGTAGGTGAAGAGTTGTGTCCTGCGCTTGGTTTAACCATTCCAGTGGGCAAAGATTCGATGTCGATGAAAACTCAATGGGACGAAAACGGCGAAGCGAAAGCTGTCACTGCGCCTCTTTCATTGATTATTACTGCTTTTGGTCGTGTTGAAGATGTGCGTAAAACCGTCACTCCTGAACTACGAACAGATAAAGGTGAAACAAGTTTACTGCTTATCGATTTAGGTGCAGGTCAAAACCGTTTAGGTGCTTCAAGCCTTGCGCAAGTTTACAAGCAGTTAGGCGATCAAACCCCAGATGTTGATAACCCAGAGTTCTTAAAAGGGTATTACAATGCGATGCAAGCATTGGTAGCTGATAGCAAGTTACTTGCGTATCACGATCGTTCTGATGGTGGTTTATTCACTACTGTGGCTGAAATGGCGTTTGCTGGTCGCGTGGGCGTAACAGTGAACCTTGATGGATTAGTGGGTTCTGATCTTGAAGTGCTATTTAACGAAGAGTTAGGCGGTGTGATTCAAGTTCGCAATAGCGATAAAGCTCAAGTGCTTGAAGTTTTCGCTGCGCATGGTTTAGCGTCTGTTACTCATGAAATCGGCGCATTAAACAACACTGATAACGTCTCATTTATGCGTAATGGGAATACAGTACTTGAAAATAGTCGTGTTGAGTTACGTACGATTTGGGCCGAAACAACTTATCAAATGCAAAGCTTGCGTGATAACCCTGAAGGTGCGCAACAAGAATTTGATGCCAAATTTGATGTTAACGATCCGGGCTTAAATACTCAGTTAAGTTTCGATTTAAACGAAGATGTGGCAGCACCTTACATTCTAAAAGGCGCAGCTCCAAGAATGGCCATTCTGCGTGAACAAGGTGTTAACTCTCATGTTGAAATGGCGGCTGCGTTTAATCGTGCAGGATTTGCTGCAGTCGATGTACACATGAGTGACATTTTAGAAGGTCGTTTATCCCTTGAAGAGTTTAAAGGCCTCGTTGCTTGTGGTGGCTTCTCTTACGGGGATGTATTAGGCGCAGGTGAAGGTTGGGCTAAATCTATCTTATTTAATGAGATGGCACGTGAACAGTTCCAAACATTCTTTGAACGTCAAGATACATTCAGTTTAGGTGTGTGTAATGGTTGTCAGATGCTTTCAACTCTAAAAGAGTTAATTCCTGGCACTGAGCATTGGCCACGTTTTGTTACCAATAAGTCAGAGCGTTTTGAAGCACGTTTTAGCTTAGTTGAAGTTCAACAAAGCCCGTCAGTCTTCTTCTCGGGTATGGCTGGTTCGCGTATGCCAATCGCTGTATCACATGGTGAAGGTCATGCTGAGTTTGCGAATGCTGGTGCGTTACAGTCGGCTATCTCAACTGGCACTGTGGCTGTCAAATTTGTAGATAACTACGGTAACCCAACAACTCAATATCCGAACAATCCAAATGGTTCACCTGAAGGTATTACCGGTATTACAAGCTTAGATGGTCGCGCAACAGTGATGATGCCACACCCTGAGCGTGTATTCCGTACGGTTGCAAACTCTTGGCACCCAGATGAGTGGCGTGAGGATAGCCCTTGGATGCGTATGTTCAGAAACGCACGTAAACACATTGGCTAATCAGACCAAGTAGATAAAAACCAGCCTTAATACGGCTGGTTTTTTTATGCCGTGAATTTAACTAAGAGAAAAACACTTTAGTGATTATTTAATAAAGACTTATTAAATAATTAGTTAGAAGTTATGTATCCTCATTATTCAGAAAAAAATCAGTTTTTATTTATCGCCAAAAGATAGCGCTGTCATTTTGATTTGTTTATAGTGACTTCAATAGTTAGGATTAAATATCATCTATATTGTGGCAGTAGTCATGTTCACAATTTACTTACTGGAGGCCTTAATGCGCTTAAAAAAAAGCATTATAGCGAGCTTATTTATCTCATCGCCCTTGATGGCTCAAGGTCAATTAAGTCAGCAAGCGTTACAAGATTTTACCCAAAATACTCAATTTCAATTTGCCGTTGTTGATAACTTTCATAACAAAGACGGTGGTTTCATTGGGCAAATTAGCTTAGCAAATAATTCAAATGTCGCATTGGCCAAAGGTGAGGGGGATTGGCAAATCTATGTCCACTCCATTCGTAAAATTACTTCCGTAGACAATCCGGGTTTAAAAGTTGAGCATGTTAATGGTGATTTACACCGTATCATTGCTACTAAAAAATTTAACGGCTTAGCTAAAGGTGAGCGTTTCAGTTTCAATTATGAAGCCGGTGCCTATATTGTTTCTTACACTGATTTTATGCCGCGTGCATTTATGGTGTCTGGCGAGAATACTCCTGCGGTTTTTGCCAATACCGATACTGAAGATATGAAAGCGTTTGTAGCGCCGTTTGTCAGAGAAAATCAACTAAAGAAATTTAATGAGCCAAAAGATTTATCTGTCATTGCCGATGCGGCCAATCGCTATCAGGCTAATTTAGCTAATAAAAAATACACAGTGTCACAACAAGCTGCGCTTAAGCGTATTATTCCAATGCCACAAAATGTTGACTTTAATCGTGGTGAAGTAACCGTGAATAACAGTTGGCAAATCCGTTTTGCAGGTCGGCTCACTTCAGAAGTTGCCGTATTTGTTGAAGACTTAACCAAAAACCATCAATTGACACTGAAAGCTCAACCTGACCATATTTCAGTGGGAGATTCTGCTGTCATTAATGTCAAAGTGGATGGCAAAGTCAATAAAGGTAAAAGTGAAAGTTATCGCCTAGAAGTCGATAAAAACAGCATTACAATAGTTGGAAGCGACAACGCAGGTGCCTTTTACGGCATGCAAAGTTTGTTAGCGCTTATTCCTGCAGATGCGAGTGAAACACTCACTTTACCTCGAGTTGAAATTCAAGATAGCCCACGCTTCGATTGGCGTGGTATGCATTATGATAATGCCCGTAACTATCATGGTAAAGACGCCATGTTCAAGCTGGTAGAGCAAATGGCGCGCTACAAATTGAATAAGCTACATTGGCATTTTTCTGAAGATGAAGGTTGGCGTCTCGAAATCCCCGGTTTACCTGAGTTGACAGAGATTGGTGCTTATCGTTGTTTTGATTTGTCTGAAAATAATTGTTTATTAACTCAGCTGGGGACTGGTCCTCATAAATCAGGATCTGGTAATGGCTATTTAACACGTGCGGAATTTGTTGAGTTATTAAAATTTGCCGCAGCTCGTCATGTGAATATTATTCCAGAAATTGAAGGCCCAGGGCATGCGCGTGCATCAATTAAGGCAATGGAAGCACGCTATCGTAACCTATTAAAGCAAGAGAAAGCATTACGCGCTGGCGCAATTAAAACCAGTGCTGAAGACGCTGAAGGGGCAGTTTTGCAATCATCAGCAGCTACTGCATATTTATTAAGTGATCCAGCCGATACTTCAGTGTATGAAACGGTTCAGCTTTATAAAGATAACTCAGTGAATGTCTGTATGGATTCGAGTTATCAATTTTTCGACAAAGTGACCTATGAGCTGCAACAAATGTATCGTGAAGCAGGAGTTCGCTTGACCAATCTTCACTTTGGCGGCGATGAGGTGGGTACGGGTTCGTGGACAGGATCACCTGCGTGTCAGGCTGTCTTCGATGATCCAACCAATGGGGTTGCTGGTGTTGCAGACTTAAAACCATATTTCACTCAGCGAATAGCAAAAATGTTGCACAAACGCGGCATCGCCCCTGGCGCGTGGGAAGATGGCTTAATGTACGATAGAACAAATCCGTTTAATCGTGCTGAAATGCCTAATCCTGTTTTTACTGCCAATGTTTGGGATAACATTTGGGAGTGGGGTGTGGCTGATCGCGCTTATCGTTTAGCCAATGAAGGTTATCAAGTGGTGATGTCTCATGGCACCCATTTGTACTTTGATCATCCTTATGAAGCGCACCCAGAAGAGCGCGGTTATTATTGGGCCACTCGTGCCACCAATACAGAAAAAGCCTTTGGTTACATGCCTGATTATGTGTATGCCAATGCTGATTTCACACGCACAGGTGAGAAAATTGACAACTTAGAAGCCTTAGTTGGGCGGCCAATGCCTGAGCTGGAAAAGTCTGAAAACATTCTAGGGATCCAAGGTCAAGTGTGGTCAGAAACAATCCGTACCGAAGATCAAGTATTGGCAATGATTTTCCCTCGATTATTGTCTGTGGCTGAACGGGCTTGGTATAAAGCTGATTGGGAAAGTAAAACCCCCAATGCGCTTGCGCGTAGCCAAGATTTTGCTGAGTTCTCTGCTGCATTATCATTGAAAGAGCTAGCAAAAATGGCTAAAGGTGGCGTAAAACCTTATTTACCAGTGCCTGGCGGGATTATCGAGCAAGGTAAACTCAAAGCCAATGCAGCATTTGATTATTTACCAATTGAATACAGCTTAGATAGCGGAGCATCTTGGCAGAGTTACACAGATCCGATCAGTGTTGATCCTCAGCAAAAAATAGCTTTAAGAACACGTTTAAATGATGACGTTGTTAGTAGAATAACGTATATAAATTAAGTATTTATACTTTTATGAAATAAAGAGAGGCGTTGAGCCTCTTTTTTTTGGCGAATAATTATTCATCTTAAGCTAGTAAAATGTCGTTATTTCACGTAAAGTTTTATGATAGCGCTGTCATTTTTGTATATACCTAGCATTTGCTAGCGTTTTACCTGCCTTTTTGGCGAGTGGCGTAAGATAAGCAGTGATGTTTAGAGTTTCCCCAACTTTGAGCTAGCTGTATTAAACTCAATAGTTAATCAAAGAAGAAGTTATGGAAGCTACAGTGGATACTCAAACAAGCTCAAAAAGTAACGCATTGCCAATGGTAATTGTTGCTGGATTATTTTTTATACTTGGTTTTGTTACTTGGATGAATGGCTCGTTAATGCCTTATCTCAAACAAGTATTACAATTAAGTCCATTTCAAGCCTCGCTGATCCTTTTTTCATTTTATATTGCAGTCACATTTACTGCGCTCCCCTCGTCGGCGATCATTCGTAAAGTAGGGTATAAAAAAGGGATGGCATTAGGGTTAGCAACCATGATGTTTGCGTGTTTCTTATTTATTCCTGCAGCTAAAACACAAATGTTTGCTTTGTTTTTAGTGGCGCAATTGGTGATGGGAGCAGGCCAAACGTTACTGCAAACTGCGGTTAATCCTTATATTGTTAAATGCGGACCTGAAGAGTCTGCGGCCGTGCGTGTCAGCATTTGTGGCATCTTAAATAAAGGTGCAGGGGTTGTTGCCCCAATCGTATTTAGTGCGCTTATTTTAAGTGGTTTCTCAGGTCTGGTGGGTACCGAATTATCTCAGACACAAATCGACGATATGGCTAACAGCCTTATTACTCCTTATATTGGTCTTGGGATTTTTATCGGTGTGCTTGCTTTTGCAGTGACGAAATCTCCTCTTCCAGAATTGCAATCAGAAGAAAGTGGTGGTGATGTCAACGAAACAGGCTTAATTAAGGCGGCGCTTCGTGTGCCAAGCTTAACACTTGGCGTGATTGCATTGTTCTTTTATGTTGCCGTTGAAGTGATAGCCGGTGACACCATTGGGGCCTTTGCGTTGTCGCTCGGTGTACAAAACTATGCCGTGATGACCTCTTATACCATGGCCTGTATGGTATTGGGTTATATCCTAGGTATTTTCCTTATTCCACGAGTGATTTCTCAGCAAACTGCGTTATCGTCTTCTGCAGTCCTTGGCGTGATTTTAACTCTGGCGATCGTCTTCGGTGATAACCAGTCTTACACAATTGCCAATACTTTTTTAGTGCCATTTGGTGGTGCACAATTACCTGATCCACTTTTACTTATTGCGGTGTTAGGTTTAGCTAATGCGATTGTTTGGCCTGCAATTTGGCCCCTTGCACTGTCTGGTTTAGGTAAATTAACAGCGACAGGTTCAGCATTATTGGTAATGGGGATTGCTGGTGGTGCATTTGGGCCGCTTTTTGTTGGTTTGGCAAGTTCGGTTCCTGCTGATCAAGTGGGTCAAGCGGGTGCCGCAGCACTGGCTCAGCAAGGTGGTTACATTGTGATGTTACCTTGTTACTTGTTTATTTTATTTTATGCCTTAAAAGGCCATAAAATGAAGAGTTGGAAATAACAAAAAAATTCTCAATGCATTGAGATGATCCCGTGTGATGCCAGTCCTTTGACTGGCATTTTTGTATCTGCCTTCCTTTTTAATTTCTTAGTATTTTATAGCTTTGTGTATAAGCCTTAACAGTCTAATTTATTTTATGATAGCGCTGTCATTTTTGTTGGTGTATAGTTAAATATGTTATTTTAACGTTGCAATTGTATGCAGGGTAATTAAGTATTCACATGTGATGTGTGGTCTATATTGAGATAAATAACGCGATTAAATTCAACAACAATAAGAAGATTAAGCAGATGGAAGCAACCGTAGAATTTGAAGAAAAAAAACAGCAGAGCATTTTATTGCCGATGATATTGGCTGGTTCAATGTTCTTTATTTTGGGCTGTATTACGTGGCTCAATGGCGCGATTACCCCCTTTTTACAACAAATGCTTGAGCTTTCGCCTTTACAAGCTTCATTTATTATTTCGTCATTTTATATTGCAGTAACCATTGCAGGCATTCCTTCAGCAATGTTGATTAAGCGTGTCGGTTATAAAAATGGTATGGCCATAGGTTGTACTGTGATGGCGGCGTCAGCTTTGATGTATATTCCGGCGGCCAAAATGCAAATGATCGAAATATTCTTATTTGCTCAGTTAATGATTGGTGTCGGGCAAACAATTTTGCAAACAGCTGTGAATCCGTATGTTGTTAAAATGGGATCTGAGCAATCGGCCGCGGTACGTGTTTGTATTATGGGATTGCTCAATAAATTTGCCGGTGTGATTGTGCCTATAATATTTGCAGCTGTGGTGGTGAGTGGTGTTGTCGCGGATGGCGGTGAGTTATCTCAACAACAGAAAGATGCCATGGCTAATAGCTTAATTTTACCTTACATCGCAATAGCGAGTTTAATTTTTGTGTTTGCTTTATTTGCGAAGTTTTCACCGCTGCCTGATTTAGTATTTGAAGATGATGCAAGTAACGGCCAAGGTGAAATTAAAGAAACGCTCAGTCATCCACATTTAGTCTTAGGGGTGATTGGTATTGCGCTGTATGTTGCTGTTGAAGTGATTGCTGCCGATACTATTGGCTCGTACGCATTGGCGATTGGCGTTGCAGATTATTCGATGATGACCTCGTATACCATGGCGTGTATGTTAATCGGTTACGCAATAGGTATCGCGTTAATTCCTCGTTTTATGTCTCAGCAAAATGCACTGACTATGTCAGGAGTGGCGGGCATAGTTACCGTAATAGCCGTTGTAATGGGCAGCAATGAATCATTTGTGATTTCAAATATTCTTTTAGTGCCATTTGGTGGACCGCAATTGCCTGATCCACTTGTGTGTATTGCTTTATTAGGTTTTGCAAATGCAATGGTGTGGCCTGCAATTTGGCCGTTAGCGTTACAAGGGTTAGGTCGTTTGACTGGCACTGCGTCAGGTTTACTGATTATGGGTATTGCAGGTGGTGCGTTGGGGCCTTTATTAATTGGTTTGGGCAATATGGCGGGCTTAGGTGCACAGGGCGCTTATAGTTTGATGATCCCAAGTTACTTATTTATTATTTTCTATGCTTTAAAAGGCCATAAGATGCGTAGCTGGAAATAACCATTAAGCGTAGATTTGATGCTTCACAATTAAAAAGGCCAGTCACCTAAGTGACTGGCCTTTTTTAATGTCTGAGGTTAAGTGGTCATTCAATGTTAAGTCACTTCGTTGAGAGAGTTAGCATTCACGGCACTGAAATACTTACCTGACAAGATTTAAATCAAGAGGGAGCTAAGTCGCCCCCTATTTGGTTTGTTAGAGCTTAAATTGGCTCACGCTGTTAGTTAAATTATCTGATAACGTATTTAAATCACGGGCTTCATCAGCTAACTCGTTAGCATGCGCCGCGGTGTTGTTGACTAACTGGTTGATTGAAGTGAGGCTGGAATTAATGTCTTCAGCAACCATTGTCTGCTGCTCGGTAGCAGTCGCTATTTGATGACTTTGATCTTCTACTAACAGGACAGAGTCTGCAATTTCTTTAAGTGCATCGAGTACATTTTGAGTTTGCGTAACCGAGCCTTCAGCTTGTTCTTTACCTTGTTGCATCATGGTTGATGCTTGTTGGGCAATCTGTTGTAAACGAGAGATCATGTTGCGGATATTTTCGGTAGATTCTTGCGTACGGCTGGCAAGCGTTCTTACTTCATCAGCAACGACTGCAAACCCTCGTCCTTGCTCTCCAGCTCTTGCAGCTTCAATTGCCGCGTTAAGTGCCAGAAGGTTTGTTTGTTCTGCAATGGAGTTAATCACATCGACTACCGCGCCAATATTGCCAGATTCTTGCTCTAGCCCAGCGACAACTGACGAGGCTTCTGAAATATGGGCGGATAAAGAAGTCATTGTTAACTGGGCTGAGTTGGAAATATCCGTGCCTTTTGATGTGAGCTTTTGCACTGACTCGGCCGCTTTATTTGTCTGTTGGGCATTTTGTGATATTTCCATAACAGTCGCAGCCATCTCAGTGACGGCTGCACTTACGCTATCAACTTGTTGTTTTTCTTGTTGGATTTCGCGGTTAGTTGCGTTTGATACACGATTTAAGTGCGCGGATGCTTCAGCGACTTGAACTGCTTGCTCCGCAGTTGTCAGCAACAGGGCGCGTAACTTATTAATAAAGGTGTTCATATGCGCAGCCAGTTGACCGACTTCATCTTTGCTATCGATATTGATTTGTTTGGTAAGGTCGCCTTCACCTGATGCAATATCTTGCATTGTGCGGGTAAGCGTTAGCATAGGTTTGGTAATCATTTGGCTAGCGATCACAATCATAACCATGATGATCACTAAAATACCAGCAACCGTTAGACTGGTTGTCCATACCGCATCATTGACTGGCGCTTCAATTAAGCTCATTGGGATCAGCAAACCAACATACCAATCAAGCACGGGCTTTTCGAGTTGTAAACGTTGATAGGCAACGTAGTAATGTTGTCCTTTAAATTGCACTGTGCTGGCGCCTGATTTCATTTGGCGCATAAGTTGATTTAATGCTTTGAAGCCTTGTGTATCAGAGAACTGAGTTTCAAGGGCATCGAGGCCTTCTTTTCCTCGGCTACATTCATCTGTGATGCAAAGCTTGTGTCCGGTCTTTTTGGACAAGTGCACTACTTTTTGCTGGTTATCTAGTAAAAAACCAAATCCCTGATTTTGGAAGTTGATATCTTCGATCATTTGGCTGATTTTATTGAGTTGCAGATCCACGCCAGCAACGCCAATCAGTTTTCTATTTTGGTTATAGACAGTTTGCTGTACCACGGCTGACACATTACCTGTGGTTAAATCGACTGAAAGTGGGCCCACATATAATTGATCAATATTGGTTGCTTCTTGCCACCAACCACGTTTGTACGCGTAATATGGTTGGCCGTTGTAAACAGTGGTGCGCTCGTTTTCTTTAAAGTATTCACCAGTCAGTGCTGATGCAAAGAAGGCCGATAAAATATAATCATCATTTTGGCTAATGCGAACAATATCAGCATTCATTTCTTCGTAACCAGGTGATAGTGATAAATCCCCTTCACGAGTTTGCCAGTCACTGAACCAGTTGACTAAATGTGGATTTTTAACAAAGGTGTCAACAACACGACCATATTGAGCAAAAAAAGATTCAATCGAGAGTTTTTCTGATGAGATGTAACTACTGGCTTCTTTTTCGATTGCTGTACGAGAAAGGTACGCAATATGGTTGATGAGAAAAACGGATGCAATGATGAGTAAGATGGAAATTGTGCCACCAATTAGCAATAAGGTTTTATTACGCAGTGATATATTTTTTAACATTTTTATTCTCTACAGCTGTTGAAGGGGTAATATAATCACATCTAAAAAGTGAGTACTAGCGTATAAATAGGATGTTAATGAAAAAAGATGAGAAATCGGTTGTCATCCTAGGTACGGGGTGGTTAGGACAACATCTTAGAGCTGATTTTATCAGTAAAAAGTACCAGGTTGAAGCGACTGTACGCGATCCAATTAAAGCGGCCGAACAAGGGCTGAATTATTTTAATGTGACGCCTGACGGACTGTGTGATCATAATATTACATTGCAAAATGCAGTGTGGATCTGCTGTATTCCACCAAGTTTTAGAACAGCAGATCGGCATTATTTTACTGTATTAGAATCGGCGCTAGATTTGGCTGCCTCGCTAAACATGAAAGGCTTTTTATTGTGTTCATCGACAGGGGTTTATTCAAGTACCTCAACAGTGATGACAGAGTATTTACCTATTGATATTGAATCACAAAAGCAACAGTGGTTGCTTGAGGCTGAAGCTCGCGTACTTGAAAGCGAGCAAAACAAAGTGGTGCGTTTAGCTGGCTTAATCGGTCCAAAGCGTCACCCTGGCCGGTTTGTCGCGGGTAAAGTGCTAAGTTCAAGTGCCAATGAGCGAGTGAATATGATTCATCAGCTCGACGCATCGGCAGCGATTGTGCACTTGGTTGAAAAATGGGAACTTTCGCAGTCTATCTATAATTTAGTTACTCCTGATCATCCAACTAAACAGGCGTTTTATGCTGATGCTTGTGCTCAATTAGCCTCAGCTCCACCTCGATTTGAGTCTACTGACATTATTGAGCGAATAATCGATGGAAAAGCAATCGAAGCGCTTGGTTTTACGTACCGTTACCAAACGCTTAAAGATGCATTGACTGATTGCTAAAGTGATGCGCGTTTCATTGGAAGTGCTGGTACTTTTTACACCGTGAGCAAGGAAGCAAATCGCTCGGAAAATTTAGCGATTTTTGGGGCTATCATCACACTGCAATATCCTTGGTTGGGATTGGCGGTGTAATAATCTTGATGGTATTGTTCTGCGCCAAAAAACGTTGGCGCAGCACTGACCTCAGTCACTAAATTAATATTGAGTTCACGATTTAACTGTGCGATTTTTTGCGTGGTTGCCTGTTGTTGGTCAGCCGTGTGGTAAAACACCACACTACGATATTGAGTGCCAATATCATTCCCTTGACGGTTAAGTTGTGTGCCATCATGCAGCGTAAAAAACATCTCAAGTAAGGTCTCGAATGAGACTTGCTTATCATCAAATGTTATTTGCACGACTTCTGCGTGCCCTGTTAGCCCAGTACAGATTTGCTGATAAGTCGGTTGGTCGATGTCGCCTCCGGCATAGCCAGATTCAACCTTGTGGACGCCGGTTACTCGGCGAAAAGCCGCATCTATACACCAAAAACATCCTCCGCCAAAAGTGGCGACGGCTAGTTGTTTGTTATCCATGTTTAACATCCTCTGTTGATGTAATTGGGTGCTGTTGTTCTTGTTGCTCTAATTTATGCAATAAAAACTCAGGTGATTGGGTTTTTTTAGCAAAGGCATAATAGGCACACGGTACAATAAATAAGGTTAATATTGTTGCAGCAATGACCCCAGTAAAAATCACTATCCCAATGACCATTCGACTTTCTGAGCCGGGACCAAACGCGAGCACCAGAGGAACAGAACTCATAACTGTGGTCAATGAGGTCATGACAATCGGACGTAAACGCTGACTGGAAGCCTGAATAATCGCTTGTTGAAACTCAATGCCTTTATCACGAAGTTGATTGGTAAACTCTACAATCAAAATCCCGTTTTTAGCACTGAGCCCGATCAGCATCACAATTCCAATTTGACTGTAAATATTGAGGCTAGATCCGCTAAAGTGAAGCCCTAGCAATGCACCGACTAATCCCAGTGGGACAGTGAGCATGATTACAAACGGATGCACAAAACTTTCAAATTGTGCAGCGAGTACTAAAAATGTCACCGTCATCGCTAAAATAAAGACCGCCGTCATGGCTGATGCCCCTTCATAAAACAGTTGCGACTCACCTTTGTAGGCAATCGCGCCTTCGATATCGTTTTCTTCAAGTGCGATTTTATTTAAAAAATCGAGGGCGTCAGATAGTGGGTAGCCATCTGCTAAGTTTGCACTAATAGTAATTGCCCGCATGCGATCAAAGCGATTTAAACGGGCGGCAGTGGCACTCTCGTTTAAGGTAATTAAGCTATCAAGAGGGACAAATTCGCCAGAGCGTGAAGCTAGATAAATATCTGAAATTGCTTTGGGATCACTAAAATTCTCTTTGGTTCCTTTGATGATTACATCGTATTCTTCACCACGGTCAATAAAAGTTGTTACACGTCGTTGGCCAAGCATGGATTCTAACGTGCGACCAATTTCAGCGACTGAAATCCCTAAGTCAGCGGCTTTGTTTTTATCGATATTAACTAAGAACTGCGGAAACGTTTCTTTGTAATCATGATCGATTCGTACCAGACCAGGATTGTCTTGAGCACGAGCGATAATTTTATCTCGCCAGCTGGCTAGTTCTTCGTAATCATTGCCTTGTAATACGAATTCAATCGGGCGGCTATTACCACGTCCGCCAATGCCTGAGCGCATGATGGCAAAGGCACGCACATCGGTGACACTTTGCAGTTTACCGCTAATTTCATTCATTACTTGCCAAGTGGAGCGGGTACGATTTTCCCAGTCATCCATTCCGACAATTGCAACACCCCCTTGGCCGCCCCAGCCAGGCACGCGCACCAGCACGCGTGATAATTCGCCCGATTCAGAATAGGGCAGTAATTGTTGTTCTATTAACGCCATGTTAGCCGCGTTATTTTCATAGCTTGCGCCTTCAGGCCCATTCATCATGATAAAGAAAGTGCCACGATCTTCTTTTGGCGTGAGTTCAGATGGGAGCAACTGAACAAGCAAAATACTGGCCACGGCTGAGAGCATTAGCACCGCCAACATACTTTTTCTTTTTTGCAGATTGGCGCGTAAAACCGCTTGGTATTTTAGCTCTACTGCGCTTAAGCCCCGTTCAATAAGTTGATTAAATTTTGATTCTTTATTGGATGGTTTGAGTAGTTTGGAGCATAACGCGGGAGATAAAGTAAGTGCGGTGACGCTTGAAAAAATAACCGCAGCACTGACCGCCATCGCAAATTCAGTAAATAAACTACCGATCCGACCTTCCATAAATACCAAAGGCACAAACACCGCTATTAGCACTGCCGTGGTGGCAATAATTGCAAATCCGACTTCGCGCGCACCTCGATATGCCGCTAATAAACGAGGTTCACCTAACTCAATGCGACGATGGATGTTTTCGAGCATGACAATCGCATCATCAACAACCAAGCCGATTGCCAAGACTAAAGCAAGCAGAGTCAGTAAATTGATGGAGTAGCCCATCGCATACAAAAAGATAAAGCTACCAATCAGCGCCACAGGGACTGTTAAAGCAGGGATCAAAGTGGCGCGAATATTCCCAAGGAAGATGTAAATGACTAAAACGACAAGCAACATCGCGATAATGAGTGTGCGGTAAACTTCATTAATTGACTCACTGATGAAAATAGATGAATCATAGCTGTCTTCTATGGTTGTACCTTCAGGTAGGTTTAGCTTTATTTTATTGAGTTCTGCACGGGCATTTTCTACCACAGTTAATGTATTGGCTTGGGCTTGTTTTACAATCCCTAAACCAATCATATTTTTACCGTTGCCTCTAAAAAGGTTTTCCTCATCTTGTGCTTCGAGTTTTACATTAGCGACTTCACTTAAACGCACCAGATAACCATCATTTCCTCGTTTGATAACAAGGTTTTCGAAATCTTGCTGATTTTTGTAACTTCGCGCGGTGCGCACGGTAAAATCACGGTCGATTGATTCAATTTCACCGGCTGGTAGTTCAACATTTTCAGTGCGCAGCACCGACTCAATATCAGAAGCGGTCACGCCTCGGGCGGCCATTTCATCTCGATTGAGCCACACTTTCATCGCATAACGACGCTCGCCACCCACTCGCACATTGGCCACACCATCAACAACAGCAATGCGATCGACAATATAGCGCTGGGCATAATCGGAAAGCTCCAGAGAATTCATGGTTTGACTGTTGAGAACAAACCAAGCGATAGGGCTGTCATCACTGTCTGATTTCGTCACTTCTGGCGGGCGGACTTGATCAGGGAGGTTGTTTAACGCTCGTGATACTCGCTCACGTACATCGTTTGCTGCGGCATCAATGTCACGGCTGATATTGAATTCAATGGTGATATTGGAGCGGCCATTTCGGCTCGAGGACGTGATATTTTTTATCCCTTCAATGCCTGAGATCTGATTTTCGATAATCTGTGTGATTTTAGTTTCGATGATTTGTGAAGATGCACCAGGGTATGAGGTACTGATTGATACCACAGGTGTATCAATATCTGGGTATTCGCGCAGTGGCAGCATTGAAAATGCCACCAAGCCAAAAGTAAGTAAGAGTAAATTGATTACAATTGCAAAAACGGGACGCTTGACTGAGGTATCGGTGATTTTCACAGTGATTCACCTTTTACAACAACATCGCTACCAGGGCGAATTTTGATTATGCCTTCGGTGATCACTTGCTGACCGGCTTTCAAACCGCTTTTGATCGCAACATTACCGTGAATACGTTGTTCAATCACCACGGCTGTTTTAACGGCTTTACTCTCTTCAATAACATACACAAAATGCTGATCTTCGATTGGAATAATTGATTTTTCAGGGATAATGAGCGCATTTAATTCGGATAATTGCAGTGAGGCATACATTAACATACCAGCGCGAAGTTTTTTGTTTTCATTCGAAAAGCTCGCAGTAACAGGGATGCTTCGTGTTGTTGCGTTGATGCGAGAGCTAATGTTACTCAGCTGGCCGGTAAAGGTAATGCTAGGGTAAGCTGGGCTTGTTGCGTTTACAGTCATGCCTTCAGTCAGTTGTGCTAAATATTTTTCGGGTACGTTAAAATCCACTTTGATAACACTGATATCATCTAAAGTGGTGATGTCAGTATTGCTGTTGATATACGCACCGGCTGAAATCATGCGTTGACCTAATCGTCCAGAAAATGGCGCGGTAATGGTCATTTCTGATAATCTAATTTTCGCCGCGGCCAATTGAACTTGGGTTGCTTCAAAGCGAGAGCGTTGCTCTTCTAATAATGACTTAGCTGTTGATTGGGTTTTTGCGAGTTTATTTAGGCGCTCTAATTGGCGTTTTTCTTCTTTTAAGTTGATGGTAAGCTCTTCTACTCGAGCCGCTTCTTCAGCGTGATTTAATTCAACTAAGATCTGATTTTTTTCAACTTGATCGCCATCATCAAAAAACACGCTAGCAACATAATCGCTTTGTGCGCTGCGAATTATAATTTCTTGATTTGCGCGACTGGTACCTAGCGCTTGAATATCTATACTTTGAGTATGTAGTTGAGTTGTAATCGCTTTGACCGTGACAGGTTTCGCGGAGCGTGTTTGCGTAGCTGTTGCTGTGTTTGGTAAATATAAATATACGCAAATAGCTGCTAACAAGATGATTAAAAATGGAAAAAGAGTTTTGCCTGATTGTTGGTTGCGCATAGTATGGGTGTCATTATTTTTAGGGGATAAGTAGTTTACGTAATCCCATCTTAAAGTGATCTACCGTGCGTCTCATAAAATGGGCGTTTTAACGTAAAAAGCGAACAACTCTCGGTACAATTCTTACTGTAGAGAATAAAAACACAGTTCGCTATGTTTGTTCGATAAAAGAGGTTTATGTGAAAAATCGCTCATCTTGTCCTTATTGTCGTCGAATTCGTGCCATGTTGGTGTGGGCAGCACTCATGGCTTTAATGTACTTTAGCTTTTATATTTAAATACATTATGGACAAGAATATCCCGCTGTTAACTATTCGAGCGACAACCAATCAGCATGGCTTTGAGACTTTACTGGTCAGTGCAATTGGTTTATTTATATTGATGCTTACAATTCAACTTAAACCGGGAAGCATTTTACTTGCCGAAATCTTTTTAGTGAGTGCGTGTTTGGTGGGGCTTTTGGTTGGTTATTTTAAACTAGCAGAGCCGCGATTTAGTTTGATTTTTTACCCTGAAGCGCTCATCTTTATTCATAAGTATGGCTCATGGCAAGTGAGCCGCAAAAACATCGCACAGGTAGGCGTGCCGTCATTGACGCAGGATTTTGAGAGTAAAATGCTCAGCTGCGTGGCAATAAGGTTGTGTGAGTATGGCCATTTTTTAAATGAGCTGGCCCCGAGATTGTCGGGAAAAATATTGATCGAACAACGTCATTTTGTCCGTGAAGCTCTGATGGTGAAGGCTCAAGAGATGGATGATTTAGAAAGTTATTTAATCGAAGAGTCACTTTTCATCGCTGCTGACGGAGCCAAATATTGCGGGTTAATTGCAATGTTTGCCAATAGAATGATTAACTTACGGCAATTAATTGGCTATGATTTACTCATACCGCTTAATATGTTGGATCGGGCTCCTGAAGAGTTTGTTTATCTATTGAATCGCTGGCAGCGCGATCCGAAAAGCATAATGAGTGCAGAAACACAGAGCTAAAATGTCAATAAAAGTATGCAGGAACCAAGCATGAGTAGCGAAAAAGCTTATATTTTAAGTGGCCGAAACACGATTATTCATAAAGAGAAAAAATTCGATTTAGTATTAGTGAATGGCGACAAACACCCAAAAATTAAAGTCACTCAAAATGGATTAGTGCCATTTAAAGAAGAGTTGCCAAAAAATCGTCGCGATGCCAAAGAGCGTTATTTAGAAGTAATGTATATTTCGAGCCCTGATATTTTTAGTGAAGAGCGGTCACTCATTTTTGTGCAAGCTCTTGATGGTCGAGAATACAAGGTAGATTACAGTAAAGTGGGTACAAAATTGTTTGTACGTATTCATCAAGAAAGTTACCTGTAAATATTGTCCTCATTGGTAGGTTTTTTGCATAGCCTAATTTATTCAATAGGGTAGGATTGAGTTATGCAGCTTAAAGATATTATATTTTCTTTTTCACTCCTTGGTCTCGTTGCATGTGGTGGTTCAGATTCAAGTAATGAACAACCCACCTCACCTGTCGCGAGTATTAATGCAGGAGTCGACCAAACCGTTAATGAAAAATCCTCCATTTTGCTTAGCGGATTGGCGACGCCAGAAGGAGGAGAGTTTACTTGGAAGCAGTTAAGTGGCCCTATCTTGGCAGGCTTTCCAGCCACAGGAGCCACACAAACAGTAGTGGCACCTTCAATTAAGCTCAATACACAACTCATTTTCGAGTTGCAATATACCACTACAGATAAACAAGTCCTCACGGACACCATCACAGTGTCGGTTACGGCTGTTAATCAATTACCGATTGTATCGATAACACAAACTGAGCCTGCCCAGTTGCCGTCTAAATACAATGACTCTATCGTACTTAGTAGCGAAAACTCAGTCGACCCAGATGAAGATGGTTCATTAGAAGTGTTTCGTTGGCAACAAACTGCCGGGCAATCATTGACCATCAGCGACTTTAATTCGTCAACTCTTACCTTTAAGCACCCTTTATTGGAGCAAGATAATCAAGTTCAATTTAGTTTGACTATTACCGATGATGAAGGAGGCAGTCAGACTAACTTTTATGATGTGTTATTACGAAAAACCACCAAAGTGATTGCAGTGCAAGCAGGGGAGGCTCAAACAGTACGAGAGTTTGATACCGTGACCCTTGATGCTAGTCAATCAACAGTCTTAACAGAATCTTTTTCTTGTTATTGGCAGCAAACTCAAGGTTTAACGATGAGCCTGATTGATGCAAATTTATGCCAAGCTCGTTTTATCGTGCCTGATATAGATGTGGCAGAGCAGCTCTCATTTTCAGTCATGGTCACCGATAACAAAAATCGCAGTGACAGTGGCGAGACTCAAGTCAATATTCAGCCAATTCCTTTAGGGGTCAACAATGATTCTGGGGTCGCTCAATGTTTCGATAATACAAAAATTGTGAGTTGCGGCAATGTCGACTTTCCTGGTCAAGATGCTGAAATAGGCCGAGATGTGGTCGCTGATTATCTTGATAAAGTAGGCGCAGGCAACCTCGCGTTTGATTTCACTAAGCTTGATGAGTTTGCCGATGAGCTACCTGACTCTGCAACTAACTTTAGCTGTGTCCGAGACAATGTCACTGGGCTTATTTGGGAAGTTAAACAAGCCAATACTGGCTTATTACCCAACACTCAATTACGCGAGGGGCAAAACCACTATACCTGGTTTTTCACCGGAGAAGGTAACGGAGGGGTCGAAGGGGTGGCTGGTGCGGCTAATTCTACTTGTCCAAGTGCGATTGATTGTGGTATTGAAACTTATGTCAATCAGGTTAATGCTCTAAATTTTTGTGGAGCAAATAATTGGCGTATTCCTACCTATAATGAATTGATTGGGATTATGGATTTGGCCCCACAAGGGAGCGGCCCACTGCTTGATAATCGGTATTTTCCAAATGCACCATCGCATACTTTACTCGGTCATTTACGGTATTGGACGCGAGAAACCAGTGTTGATGGACAAAGCTTAAGTGTTGCGTGGATTTTAGATTTCCAAAGTGGCAATGATTTGGCTTATCCAAAAGCGCAAACTGCGTTTATCCGATTAGTTAGGCAGCCATAGGAGTTGATGATGAAATTTTTAAGTGTCCTTTTTATGTTTGTGTGCCTCCCAACCATGGCGCAAACTTGTTATAGCTCGGATTTAATTCCAACAACCGATACCGAATCGTTCAAAGTGAATATTGACGGGACGGCTGAAGATTTACGCAGTGGCCTAATGTGGATGCGTTGCAGTTTAGGGCAAACATGGCAAAGTGACAGTGCATCTTGCTCAGGAGAGCCATTACAAATGACTTGGCAACAAGCTTTGTTAATGGCTAAAAGTGAAGTATTTGCTGATTACCAAGATTGGCATTTACCAAGCTCTAAGGAATTGGCAACACTTGTGGAACGCAGCTGCGTCGATCCGTCGATTAATCAGGAGTTATTTCCTGCAACGGTGTCTGAAAACTATTGGAGCAACACAACAGGAAAAGATATGCCTGATCATGCGTGGGCGTATGCTTTTTACAGCGGCAAAAATAATTTAAAGCGTAAAGAAGCTGATGTGTTTGTACGATTGGTTCGTTTTGCTAAATAACCCCCACGCGCTTATTTATTTTGAAAGCGATGAGGCAGTTTGTTACTCTTGACGCTCTAGGGGGATAGATGACAACACAGCTGTTTAAATCAATATTCATTCAATTGACAATATTATTGCTATTTTTTCATGGTTTTGGGCTTAAAGCACAAGAGCAATGTGATGTGCAGCTTGGTCATGGTCTGATAATTACAGAAGATGTGATCCGTATTGTTGACCGAGGTCAGACACGCGTACAAATCAATAATGATAACCAGTTGTTTATTAAAGGGCGATGGAAAGTACTTGATGAGCAAAATAGCCAAGTGTTACGTCAATACAGTTTAGGCCTGCGCGATACCGTTCCTGAAATCGTATCACTTGCTACCGATGGCGTTAATCTTGGACTGACCGCGATTGAGCAAGTTGTCACAGGATTCAGCGATAAAGAACCTGAAGTGCTCAAAGATCAGCTTAAATACGTTGAGCAAGCACTGATGGAGCGTTTTAAAAAAGGCGATGACTTCTTTTACATTGCCCCACAATCATTATCTAAGTTAGATGACTTCTTTGAAAAAGAGATCAGTGGGAAAATCCATTCTGCCGTTCATGGCTCACTGGGGGCTATTTTAGTTGCTTTAGGGGATGCGTTTGAATCAAACGAAGGCAATATTGAAGAGCGGATTTCTGGTATGGGTGATCGCATGGATATCATAGCCAAAGAAATCGATCGCTCTTTGCAACTCAAAGCTGAACAATTAGAAATGAAAGCAGCAGAATACTGTGGGTATTTAAAAATCCTTGATGAAACAGAAACGCAGCTGCAACAAATTGTTCCGCAATTACTTGAGTTTGACTTAGTCCAAGTCAAATAGTGACAGTGAATAAGAAAAAGGATGCGAGCGCATCCTTTTTTACGTTATAGCTCGAATTTATTTATTTCTTTTTCTAGCTGAGTGATCAATAACTTAATTTGATCACCTGAGCTATGCGCTTGATGCGAGACCTCAGCGGTATTGGCTGCGGTATCTGAAATATTGACCACGCGCTGCGCCGAATCCTCACCTGCTTCAAGTTGCTCTTTTGCTGCTACAGATATTTGATGACTCATCGATGAAATAGCCGAAAGTGAATGGGCTATTTTTTCGAGTTCTTGTGAGACTTTTTGTGATTTCGTTACTGTTTCTTCGCTGGTGGCGATACTTTGAGTGACAGAGTGTTTGGCATCTTTAGTGGCATTTTGTAACTTTGAAATCATTTGCTGAATTTCTTCAGTACTGGTTTGTGTACGTTGTGCGAGCTGTCGAACTTCATCGGCAACCACGGCAAAACCACGGCCCTGATCGCCAGCCCTTGCGGCTTCAATTGCTGCATTGAGCGCCAGTAGATTAGTTTGTTCAGCAATACCTTGAATCACAGACAGTACGCTATCAATGTTGGTGACTTCATCATCCAAAATTTGAATGTTATTGCCTGCACTTTCAATTTGCTGTTCAAGTAATGCTATGGTTTTGGCCGACTCTTCTGTCAGTGAGAAAGCACTTTGCCCTTGACGCTCAGCCTCTTTAACAGACTCTGCCGCTTGTTCCGCGTGGCTCGATACTGTGCCAGCTGAAGCTGATAGTTGAGTAATTGTCGCGGCAACAATTTGTGTTTCATGACTCATATCGTGTGTGAGTTGGTCAAGCTCTGTTGAGCGTTTGTCTGATGCTTTGCTTTGGTCATTTAAAGATGAGGAGACTTCTTTAATGCTATGAACCACATCTTGCAAGGCTTGTTGCATGTAATTCATCGCACCAATGATGCTATCGGCAGGTGCATCATGGTATTTATTGTTAGTTTTAAGATTGCCACGTGAGACATTCTTCACCACCGCGAGTACATCGTCGATTTCGGCGCCAAGGTTTTTGATTAACGCAAAGCCGAACTTAGCTAAAATCCCTGACATCACCGTTGAAATAATCAGCGCGTAGGTTAATAGCCATTTCGCTGTTGACCAATAACGTTCATCGACTTCTTTTGCACTGATACCTGTACCAACATACCAGCCCCAACCTTTGGTTTTTTGTACAACAGAGGTTAAGTCGACGATTTCGCCATCGCGTTCAGAGTTCCAATGATAAGTGATGATTTGGCTAGTTTTGTTGCCGACCAATCGTTCAACCATGCGGCCAATGCTCGCTCCGCTGGCATCTTTAAAGTCATTAAAACTACTGCCGTGGAGCTGCGGATCATGGGGTGTTGCAACGAAATCTAATTGTGCATTAACGACATATACATACTCAGAGTCGTGGTATTTATTTTCTCTAAGCATTTGTGTGGCATAAGACTTGGCTTGTTCTTCAGTGAGCTTTCCTGATTGGGCCAGTTGTTCAAACTGAGTGACAATATTGGTGGTGCTTTTCATCAATTGGTTGATGCGGGCAATATTATCAGCTTCACTTGCGTGGCGCATTGCTTGTAAGCCGAGGAGGGCAATGCTGACTAACGCGATGAATAACAACCCAACAAAAAAACTAATCTTTGACTTCAAACTAAGGGAATTCAAAATTTTGCCATCCTAATAGTAATACTGTTTACAATAGATAATAGCGTTTTATTTGAGTTGGGCTAGGGACAAAACTAGATAAACATCTATTTTAACTTGATATTTTTTAATAATGTCCCGAATAATAGTTAGATAGAGTTAATTTCTTGCAAGGTTAAAGGGCGATATTCCCCTTCCGCTAAGGTTGGATCTAGCACTATGTCTGCGATTTGCTCGCGGTGCAGTGCAACGACTTTATTCTCAACAGCGGCAAACATGCGTTTAACTTGATGGTATTTCCCTTCACAGATAGCAATACGAACTGAGTAGTCGGCTAATTTTTCTACCTGAGCGGGCAGCGTTGGGCCTTTTTCGCCATGAAGCTGGACGCCCTGTGCAAGCTGTTCAATTGCTTCGTCACTAATAGGTGTTAAGGTTTCAACTAAATACGTTTTAAACTTTTTGTGTTTAGGTGAAGTGATTTTGTGTGACCAGTTACCGTCATTCGTGATCAGGACAAGCCCTGTAGTATCAATATCTAAGCGTCCTGCAATGTGTAGCTGAGACATCACAGGTTCATCAAGTAAATCAAGGGCTGTTTGATGTAACTCATCGGTGGTCGCACATACATAACCTTGTGGTTTGTTGAGCATAAAATAGCGCTCGCCTAGTTCTTGTAATTGTTCACCTTGCCAGAGTACAACATCCGTCGGGCTGACCTGAAAATCAAAACTAGTCACGACTTGGCCATTGACCTGTGCGTACTTACGTTTGATCCCCGCTTTGGTTTTTGTTCGCGGTAATTCGGTCAAGTGGCTTATAAATTTATCTAAACGACACGGGAATTTCATAGGGTTGCTCTGACGGCTAAGTTACAATGGCGGCGAGTATAGCCGATAGCCTAAGTGAGTTAAATGCAACATGCCTATTTTAGTTTAATTGCACAAGGAAAACTCCAGCATGATACTGCTCAAAGTCATGCCATCAGTGCGTTGAATACACTTTTAATGACGTTGAATCAGCGTAAAGCTTGGTGGCACTTTAAACAGCCCTCTATTCAAGGCGTATATTTATTCGGGCCTGTTGGTCGGGGCAAGTCGATGTTGATGGATTTGTTCTATCAGCATTTGACGACGAAAGATAAAACCCGCATGCATTTTCATCATTTTATGGCGCAAGTTCACCGCGACTTGCTCAGCTATCAAGGTGTGACTAATCCGCTGCAAAAAATAGCGAAACAGTGGCGAAAGCAGACTCAAGTACTTTGTTTTGATGAGTTTTTTGTCAGTGACATTGGCGATGCAATGATTTTAGCGAATTTATTTAAGGCGTTATTTTCAGAAGGATTAGTATTGGTGACGACTTCTAACTGCATGCCAGATGAGCTTTACAAAAATGGCTTACAACGACAGCGTTTTTTGCCAACCATCGCCTTACTAAAGCAGCATTGTCAGCTGGTTTCTTTGATTGGCACGCAGGATCATCGCTTTGATAAAGGGGTGTTGTATTGTCATTATCAGGTGGGTCGTCAACTTGATTGGCTCATCGCTCATTTTAAAAAAGCAGCGGCAGCAGAGCCAATGACGTCTGATGGGCAATTATTGATTCATCAACGAGAGATTGCTTATCAGCTCAAAAGTGAGCGGTTTGTGATGTTCGATTTTTTGGCGTTATGTGATGGGCCACGCAGTGTGAGTGATTACATGGCATTAGCGCAGCAGTTTTCGGCTATTTATATTGCAAACGTACCCATACTCGGCCTTGGAGAGCCGGTGAGTATGGTTGCACAAGGGGTTGAAGAGGGCTATTTGAGAGAGAAAGCGCAGGAGATTATGGCCTGTGATGACGATCAAGCAAGGCGATTCATTGCTTTGATAGATGAATGTTATGATCAGCATGTATTGGTCGTTATGTCAGCTGCCGTTGATATGCAAACCTTGTATCGAGGTAGCAAATTACGTTTTGAATTTGCGCGTACTGCGTCTCGGTTGGTTGAAATGCAAACGTGGGTGCTATGAGGATAAATCCTAAAAAAGCCAGCGCTAGGCTGGCTTTGACTCGGGATGTTCTAAATGCAGAACATTAAAATCTAACTTCTGCACCCATGTAGACAAAACGACCGATGCCGCCGCCATAAGCGCTGGCAAAATTTCCACGTCCACCGAGTACAAACGGGCCTAAGTTATCAAATACATTATTGATACCACCATAAACACGCATGTCGCTGTTTTGGTTTAAATCAAATGTATAAGAGGCAGACAAATTATGCGTGGTGTACGATGAAATATCTTGATACGCCAATGCTTCAGGGTTCGCGATACAGCTTGCTTCACCAGCATTACAGCGCTCATTATTAGCTAAAATGGCTTCTTGATAATCATCGGCACGACTTTGGCTATCAATCATCGAACCACGGAATTTTGTACTCCAACGTACGCGCATTCCTTCGTAATTCCAAGCAAGTGACATCGCAGCACGGTTAGTGAAAATACCGTAATCAAGTTGGCCAGAATACTCATTAGTTTGCATGCCATCGTTTGTTGCAAACGTTTTAGAATGTTCAATCACATGGGTCATATCCGCTTTAAACTTCAAAGTACCGTACTTATTTAAATCAAAGGTATAAGCGGCAGCAATGTCGTAACCTCGGGTGCGCAGTTCATCTAGGTTGAATGAACGTTGCATGATTTCAATGATATTACCTTCTGCGTCACGGGTAATGTCGTTACAAAAGCGGTTGTCCGATCCCCATGGGGCTGATGAGTCATAACACTGGCGAATGATGTCTTCATTATCGATTTGCGCGATAGCATCGGTAATTTGGATATCATAATAATCAACGGCAAGCTGTAGGCCGTCGATAAACGATGGCGCCATTGTGACACCGAGTGTATAAGTATCGGCTGTTTCTTCTTTGAGCTCTTCATTACCTGCGTTTGGAGAGTAACTGTTATTGCCGTCTAAGAACTCGCCTTCAGCAGCAATAACCGCGGCAATTGAGGGCTCTTTTCGGCAATTATCGTGGCCTGGATTGGTTGATGTAGCTGTTACGCCGTCACATAAGTCATCAAAGCTGTCATAATCACCGCGAGGTGGAGAAACTAATTCTGTAATGGTCGGTGCACGTTGCGCACGTGCGTAGTTAGCACGCACGGCATAGCCTTCAATCGGCTCATAAATAAAGCCTAACTTGTAACTGCCAACAATGCCGGTGTTTGACCATGAATAATCAGCAAAACGCGCGGAGACTTCTGCGGTTAAGCTTTTCACACCCGGCGCATCTTTAATGAGTGGAATAGCGGCTTCACCAAAGGCTTCATAAACTTCAACCGCTCCTTCAAACGAAGGCACAACGTTAAAGGTAATGCCGCCATATTGTTGTTCTTTGCTGGTGGCCACTTTTTGTGAATCACGACGGTATTCACCACCAAATGCGGCAGTAATCATCCCTGCTGGTAATTCATATAAATCTCCGGCGACATAACCAAGCACATTGATTTGCTCAATATCGGTGGTAATGGTCGGATTGGCACGAATATAATCAGCCGATTCTGGGCTAATTGAGCCGATACCAAATAAATTCAGTGGCGCACAGCCTTCAGCACGCGCTTGTGCATCAGCACACTGAATACTGCCATCAGCAGCAAACTCCGCATTGAGCGCATTGGCAACGTTGAACGTATTTAATTCGTTGTATCTTTTTTGTTTTTGCTTGAATTTACCGTAACCAACCGATACGTCCCAATCCCATTGGTCGTTAAAGGTTGTGCCTTGTAAACCAGCCCAAGTACGAATTGTCGTGCGTTTATTATCATTGATGATTTCGCCCACTTCAGCAAAACGACGATCCCAATAAATACGATCTTTATAAGGGTTAGCATCAAGAATTTCTTGCGGCACATAAGGATTATCGATGGGGATGTAACCCGGACGCACGCGGCTTGGTGCGCCTGTCTCAGGATCAAGGACTAACGCATACGCACTTTCATATTCGTCTTCAGGTGATTTAACATTTTCAGAGTTATTTTGTGCGTACTGCACTTGGAAATAACCCTGAGTATCATTGCTAAATTCATAATCAAATTTCAGCGCAGAAGCAAATCGGTCTTCAGGTATTTTCAGTGCTTCCCATTGTGCAGTGTGTACACCATACTTTTCTTCGTTGCCGGCCCAGTCATTGCGAAGCCCTGATTCGTCATACCAAAATTGGGTCTCGTTACGGCTGTTCTCTAAAAAGACCCCACCTAAGGTGCCATCGCTGCGGTCACGCCAATCAGATTGTGAAATATCTCGAATGCATTGGTAACCATTTTCAGTATTCATTTGGTTACACATTTCGCTGGTGTTGTAACGATAGTCGGTTTCGATTGCTGCGCGATCGCGGTCGAAATAGCTCAAACCAAGTTGGCGGTCGTAGGTGGCACTAAAATACATGTAGCCGTTAGAGTCTGCGAATGTGCGGCCATGGTTAAAGTCGATAGTAAATTCTTCGCCACCGCCTTCGGTTGTGGCCCCTGCGCGTGCTTTGACTTCTGTGCCTTCTTTATCTGATTGAGTGATAATGTTAACCACGCCGGCTACGGCATCTGAGCCGTAAGTAGCTGAGGCACCACCGGAGATAATTTCAACGCGATCAACCATGCCGGTAGGGATGGTGCTTAAGCTGACATAATTACCGCTGTAGCTATTGGAAACAACTCGGCGACCATCAATAAGGGTCAATGTACGGTTGGTGCCCAAATCGCGTAAATCAATAGTCGATAAACCAGTATTTTGTACACTTGATTGAGAGTTTGTATTACTGCTGCCTTCGCTGATAGAGGGAAAGCCTTCAACTAAAATTTCAGACAGTGAACCTAAACCAGAATCTTGAATTTCTGCTTTGTCCATAGTGACAAGCGGAGTGGCCACAGAAAAGCTATCGCGCTTTAAGCGTGAACCGGTGACGACAATTTTTTCTGGGGCAGGTTGTGTTTCAGCCTGTTGCGTTGTTTTGGCTGCCGTTCGCTCGATAAGTTGTTCTTGTTGATTTGCGTATGCTTGACCGATAAAGACACTGGCAATGGCGCACGCTAAGGTGCTTTTTTGTAATGTTGTTTTGATCACGAGAGTTCCCTAAGTTTCCTGATTGTTGTTTTTGTTTCATTCACGTCCACTTTTATGGGAATGTTGAAAAAAGCACAACCTAGGGTGTCTCTATTGTTAACCGTTTATATCTCTATTTAATATCTATTTAAATATTTATGATTACTATCAATCTATTAAGTTATTTCTTGTTACGTTATTTTTATTCACTTAAACGCAGAAACTTTGCTATTTGTAACCAATATTCGGTATGCTAAAGCCATTCAAAAGTCCTTTTTCTTTGTTGTATTTTAGAGAGCTGAATGTCAGATAAGTCGCCGTTTAAATTAAAGTCCTATCAGGTTAATCCTCTGGATAATACGCTAGTGTCGGGCGATGACATCATTACTTTGCAACCAAAGTTTATTGAAGTGTTGGTGTTTTTAGCGGCTAAATACCCAAGCGTAGTTACACGAGAAGAAATTATTGATGCGGTGTGGGATGGCAATAGTTATGTCGGTGAAAAAGCACTCACCAATGCGATTTGGCATTTACGAAAGTCATTAAAATCTGCCGAGCAGCAAGAATACATCGAAACAATCCGTAAAACAGGGTATCGATTATTATTTGAGCCAAGTTATCGCGCTGTTGAGCCTGAACCATCAGCAAAAAACTGGCGACAACCCCATTCTTGGTTGGCTGCAACAGGCGTGTTGATCTGTGTGGTGTTGATATTTATTTGGTCTCGTTTTATGAATGATGCTGATTTTGGCTTTGCACAACCTGAGTTAATCACTCAATATCCTGGTCGAGAGCTTTTCCCTGCGTTATCCCATGATGAGCGCTATTTAGTTTTTTCTTGGCGCAATATGGACTCACAAACCGATTTATTCCTCCATGATTTAACCGAACCTTCTAAAAGCCCCAAAAATCTCACTCAATCAGCCTTTTTAGAGTCTCGAGCAATTTGGTCTAAAGATGATCAGCAGTTGTTTTATTACCGAAAAGGCGGTGAGCAAGGCTGTGAGGTGATACAACATCGGCTGGCTGATGATCACACAACACCGCTGGCACGCTGTCCAAATTCAAGTACTGGCTCATTGAGTTTATCGGCCAATCAATCACAATTGGCTTACATAGGTCTGACGGCGAAAGGTAATAATGCAGCAGTGTTTACCCTTGATTTAACAAGCGGTGAATCCCAGCAACTGACATGTTTGACTGAGTGTGATTACCGTGATGAATACATGGATTTTAGTCCAAGTGGTGAGCAATTGGTGATAGTGCGTAATTTAGCACCGGGTCAAGACCAACTGATATTACATGAATTACACACAGGACAAGAGCAAGTCCTCCTCACTTGGATGCACACGATCAGAGGGATCGCGTGGCACCCTAGCAATGAGCAATTAATTTTTGCCTCTCATGAAAACGGTCAGCGTTTTGGTTACCAATTCGATCTTGAGACTAAACAATATCAGCGTCTTAATGTCACTGGATTTAGTTATCCAAATATCAGTTCGCAAGGGGATATTTATTATCACCATTGGCAAATGGGCACCTCAATAATGCGCGTGGATCTCGCTGCAACTATTAATACCGCCCCGTTTCCACTCTTGCAATCTGAGTTTAATTTTCGGTATCCCGATTATTCAAGTCAGGCCAATAAGTTAGTGGTGGTATCGAATGAATCAGGAAATGATGAGTTATGGCTATCGAGCTTAGATGGCACCAACCGCACTCAGTTAACCCAGCTCAACAAAGTAGTCAGAGAACCTACTTGGTCACATGATGGCCGATTTATCGCTTTTATTGTGAAATCGTTGACTGAAAACTCATTAATGGTGATTGATGTGGCGACAAGGCAAGTAACCGAAATTAACACTGGGTTTGTTTATCATAATAAACCAAGCTGGTCGTTAGATGATCAATCGCTTTTTGTTGCCAATGATGACAATCTCTTTCAAATTGACTTGACTACTCAAACGGTTACACCACTGAGTGAAGATGGTGGTCGCTACGGAGTCATGACCACAGATGGTCGTTTTATTTATATCACCGCACAAAGAAAAGGCTTAAAAGTACGCACCGAAAACGGTCAAAGCAGTGCTTTATTTAGTGAAGTAACAATACCCAGTAGCACAGGGTGGCAAGTAACAGAAACCGGTGTTTATTATTTTAATGTGAAGGGCCCAGATTATCGCTTGAGCTTTTTTGATTTTGCGACAGGGCAGCACCGAGATGTGTTGCGGGTGCCTGAGCGCACTTTTAGTCGTTCAAGAGGAATGACGTATGTGCCTGAAAATAGCTGGTTGCTCTTTACTGGTTATGAAACTCCCCAAGTTGATATTAAACGGATCCGGAAAAATTAAATTTAAAAATAAAGAAGTAGCCTCGGCTACTCTTTATTATTTTTGGTGTTTTCGGTAACTCTGTTTATCCATATCAATGATTTCAACACTTAAGCAGCCTTCGTTTGGCCAGTGATGTTGCAGGCAATCAATTAAGCAGTCACTTAAATCTTGTTTTTGTCGTTCGGTTCGACCGGATAATATTTTCGCTTGGACATGAATAAAGCTATCACTATGATTGCCAAGGACAAAGTGTTGGTAAATAAGGGCTCGTGTTTTCACGCTGGATGAATCAAATAGCCCGCAAGAGACAGCTGATTGCTGAATACGTTCGACAATAAACTGTGCTTGAGGGGCTAAATTATCAGATAACTCAATGATGATATGCGGCATAAAGTGTATTCATCAAAAGCGATAGCTAAAACCAAGGCTGGTTTGAAATTGTGTCAGTACATCACCATCAAAGTGCCACAAACACTGATCATCGTCAGTGGTGCTATCACATGACACACTACTGTTATTATCGATGATGGTATTTACCCAGCGAGTTTCAAACGACACACGCGCCTCTGGGGTAAATTGATATTCGACGCCACCATATAGGCCTAAAGCAAAAAAGCTATCTGATTCTGACCAATTTGGTTTGATATTGTTGACCCCGATATGTGCGCCAAAATAGCCTGAAATATCTTCTCTAATGGGGAATTCAACAGCACTTTGAAATAAATACAAATTCATATCGAGTTGTTTTTCAGATTGATTTTGTAAATGGGTGTCTAACGATGCGTAATATAATCCATAACGAGCTCCTGTTATTGTGCGCTCGATACTGATCCCAACGTGATTATTATCATGAAGATCAAGCTTCAGCCCTTCTTCTGTGGTCAGAGCTTGACTAAATGTTTTACCAAATTGACCAGAAATCAAAGTACCAGCGTGGCCGAATTGGCTAAATGCAATTAATAGGGTGCCTAAAGTGAGTTTTTTTATCATGGATTTAGTCTCTGAAAAGTTACGACTTTATTGAAACACATAACGGTGCGAATACAAAGTCAATTGCTTGAATTTGCTCGAGCTGCTACCCTGCAACCCATTCGCATTATTGTGAATTTCTTCATTCATTTTTATACAAACGCAGGTCTTTTATGGCTATATTATTTGTCACTCGACGCAATGTGCATGCCCGATATTATCAACAACTGAGAAAACATCTTAACTTAGCTACGCGCTTGCATATTATGGGATGGCCTAAATTCAGTGCGTGGGCATTTTTGGCTCAAGCATTTAATACCAATTTATCGCAAATGATTGAGACGCAATTAATTCGTAAAATGGCCAAACAACCTAAATTGGCACAGCTCACTTGGTTGGCCAATGTGTATCGTGGTTGGTTATTGATACAAGAAAAATGCCGTTTAGCGAAATATTTGTCTCTGTTCAGTCAAGAAAAACCAGAGTTATTAGTGATTTGGAATGGCAAGAAATTACCTAATCAAACAGTTGTGCTGGCAGCCCAACAGCTCTCTATTCCTATTTATTATTTTGAAAACGGTTTATTACCAGGCACCACGACACTTGACCCAAATGGGGTGAACCAAGCTGCTTCATTGCCTAAAGATCCTGCTTTTTATCTTGCACAATCGGCGTTAGTCGAAATGGATTTTCACGCCCCTAAAATTGAGCAGCGTGCAGCTCACAGAAGGCGCAATCAACACGGCGAATCAGCATTACCCGAGCGTTTTATATTTGTCCCTTTTCAGGTTCCTCATGACACCCAGATTGCCTGTTATTCTCCTTGGATCCCTGACATGGAAACGTTTTATGATGCAGTGGTTAAAGCGGTAAAAGAACTTGGCGATCCTCAATTGAAAGTGGTGTTTAAAGAGCACCCAACTTGGCATAAGCATTATACTCATTTATACCATAAAGATCCGATTGCTATGTTTGCTAATGATAATGTTACCCGAGACATTATGATGGATGCCGAAGCGGTGATTACGATTAATTCGACTGTTGGCTTAGAGGCACTGTTACTTAATAAAAAAGTAATTACCCTTGGTCAAGCCTGCTTTAATATCGAGAATCTAGTGTTACATGCGGATAATCAAAGTCAGTTAGAGGCGCATTTAGCGGCTTTATCGACCTGGCAAATGGATTGCAAGTTAAGAAACGCATTCTTTAATTATCTACAGAACATTTATTGTGTGCCAGGAAATGGCAAAGAGTGTGACCAAGCCCATAGCTTAGCAATAGAGAAACGTTTAACTGGCCAAGATGAGTTTGCCCATGGCGCATTTCATGCAGATTTTATTTCGCTTCGTTCATTAAAATAAAGGTGACATCATGCCTGCCAAAAACAATGTAGTCAGCTGCCAATGGTTGCTTGAACATCTTCACGATCCTGACTTAATCATATTTGATGCAGGCATGGCTCCTGTTGGCAGTGAGGCACCTTATTTGGCTAAGTCGAAAATACTTGGCGCACAACGGTTTGATTTTAGTCATCACGTAGTTGATACCACTAGTCGATTACCGAACACTATGCCCAACGATGAGCAATTTACGGCTTTGGTGCAACAAATGGGAGTGAACACCAAGAGTACTCTTGTTGTTTACGATGACATTGGTGTGTATAGCGCTCCTCGTGCGTGGTGGATGTTTAAAGTGATGGGTTTTGTTAATGTCTATGTCTTAAGTGGGGGATTACCCGCTTGGCAAGCTTGTGGCGGCGCGACACAAACCCACTATAGTGAGGCGCAGACTCGAGGGAATTTTGTTGGTCATCGACACGCAGCGCGCTTAATTGGCGCAGATACCGTCCTTGCGAGTATTGATGATTGCTCGACTTTGCTACTTGATGCTCGGGCTAAAGACCGTTTTAGTGGCGAACAAGCTGAACCAAGAGTCGGCATGCGTGCAGGGCATATCCCACAATCAAAAAACTTACCTTTTGCGCAGTTAGTTCATAATGGTTTGCTCAAGCCCAAAACTGAGTTAGCGAGCATCTTTAGCCAGTTAGTCCCTCAAGAAGTTAAGACGCTGCAATTTAGTTGTGGCTCGGGTGTGACTGCTTGCATTCTTGCTTTAGGGGCGGCGGAAGTCGGCTATCAAAATTTAGCCGTGTATGACGGTTCGTGGAGTGAGTGGGGAGCCAATCCTGACTTACCCATTTGTTAAAATCGGCAAAACACATTGAGTGTATAGCGGTAAATAGGCGGCATTTTGGCTCGAAAATCAAAGAATATAATGACTTCGACAGGAGTTGATCGCCGTGAAACGGGATATTATGCGACCCCAGATTTTATTGCTGATTACTTTTTAAAACGTTGCTTAGAAATCAACCCTCAAGGTCGAAAAGTTCTTGATCCATGTGTAGGTCAAGAAGAGCTGCTCGCACCCTTTATTCAGCACTTTTCAGATCACCGCAGTGAATTAATTGGCATTGATATTATTGCTCATAAACGCTCATATCAGGCATCGTTTTTATTAACTGATTTTTTATTATCAGAGTCGATAGACGCGTTTGATGCAGATTTTATCATTGCAAATCCACCTTATAACTGCCACGAAGTTGATTACATTAAACGAAATAAGCTGGCGTTAAAGCAGCGTTTTGCTGATGTGGGCATTCATAACATGTACTCGATGTTTTTAGCTGCGATGATAAACAATGCTAAAGAGGGCGCTGTTATTTGCTGTATTTGCGATAGCTCTTTTTTGAGTACTAAAGTTCATAAAAAATTACGCGATAAAATTCTCTCAACGTGCCGAATACATGATTTACTCTTATGTCCAACCGATCTTTTTTTAGCTCAAGGGGCCAATGTCCGCACGTGTATTTTAGTGTTGCAAAAAGGCCATCAACTCCCACAGTTGCCTATTCGATTGTTAAATCGCCCTCTTGGAGAGCGTGAATTTAAGGCTGGTTTGCTTGAGGGGCAGTTTGAGACAATGCAGCTTAGCGATATTATTTTGTCAGGCGAGGTCGATAACAGTGAGTTTTTGGTGGGAGTCCCAAGCGCTATTAAGCAGTTGTTTAATGGCCCGCGTTTAGCGCACTCATTTGCCTGTATTAGCGGTGTCTCAACGGGTAACGACGCCGCGTTTATTCGAAAGCAGCCAGAGCCAGGCTTTTCCATTCCATTTTATAAAAATCCGAGCTCCAATAAGTTTTTTTGTGTCCCTAATGGCTATCTCATTGATGACTTTTTACAAAGGAGTCGCATTGATCCCAAGTTTAATGTCCGCAATCAAAATTATTTAATGCAAAGTGGGATAACTTGCTCGTCAATGGGGGTTGAGTTTTCGGCCTGTGTACTGCCGCAAGGGAGTTTATTTGGTGTCAATCCAAATATAATGTGTGATGAAAACCAGCAGTGGTGGCTGTTGGCATATTTAAACTCTGATTTAGTAAAATACTGTGTCAGAGGCGTATTAATCCGCTCAAATATGATTACCTCTGGCTATGTAACGCGGCTCCCTTTACCACTGATGTCGCCGTCAACCAAGCAGCAATTATCAGTGCTCGCCAAACAAGCTTATCAATGTGCGAAGATGCAGCACAGTACTCAACTTCAACGAGATAAAATAAACACCTTACTGTATCAAGAGCTGGAGTTTTGCCAAGCCACCATCGCGCATATTTCAGATTTTTGCCGGCATATTGTTAAACGAACGTAATGGGCGCCAACCTAAGATTGAAGCGCCATCATTAATAGTGTTGAAAAACTTGGTTATTCACTTAATTTTAGGAGTGATTTTAACTGTGATTGGCAAGTTCATCGAGATAGTGCATCACTGAAGCGCTGGATTCCTCCATTGCTTGGAGGTGTTTTACAACCCGTTCTTTATCTCCTTTTACTAATGACTCTAGCGCCATAACACCATTTTGATGAACCAATTTATGCGGTTCTTCTAGTTTGCTAAATGAGGAGTTATTATTAAACATTTTTGCACCTTCGTTTTTATACCACTTGCCTAAGCGACACATTGTATGATCAGCAAAGTCGTGAATTTTTTTAGTGCTCAGGCCACAAGCAACGGCATATACATCACCTTTCCAGACTATATGGTCGAGTTTAACTGTTTGAATAAAAGTCCTTAATGAGGCATGGACAATAGCGGATTTCATCGAAGTGCAGCAAGAAATAATCTCAGAATAATCGTCATTAAGTTTTTCGACACCACTGGAAAGTTGGTTGTTATTATTTTGAATATCATTGACGGAGCTGACAGTGTTAGCTGTTGACTGAATAATTTTATTGACTAATTCAGCTACCTCATTGGCTGATGTATTGGTATTGTTCGCTAAAGAACGTACTTCATCTGCAACCACACTAAAACCTCGACCAGCTTCGCCAGCTCGGGCTGCTTCAATGGCTGCATTGAGTGCTAAGAGATTAGTTTGGTCGGATATTTTAGATATGGTCGAAACAAATGTATTGATGCTGTCAGCCATTGCTGATAAGCCTGAAATACTTTGAGTCATACCTCCCATTTTCGTTGTCAACCCTCGCATATCATCGACAATATGATGTAATGATTCACTTGAGGCATCGAGTAAACCATTAATTAAATCACTAGAGCGGCTTTCTGAGTCAATGGCTTGATAAGATGATAATACAGTTTCACGGACACCTTGGATTTGGTTAATACACTCAATCGCACATTTTAATAGCATTTCTTTATAGTGAATTTCAGAGGGCGAAAGCATTTGTTCAGCTTGCTCTTTGAGATGAGTGTTCTCTTGTTGCAACGTGTGATTTTGATTTTTGAGAGTGTCTATTTCTTGTTTTAGTTGCTGATTCTCATTGAGAGACAATTGGTATTTAGCGCTAAGTACAAACATTGAATATTCCTAGAAGTCACAAATCGTTAACTCACTTTTGTATCATCAGCCATTTTATGAAAAATGATAATATAGAGAGCCGGTATAGGTTCAACTATGTGTTTTTAAAATCATTAATAGTGATTTAGTATAGAGGAGTACAGCAACTTTTTGTTTTTATTTTTGTGTCTCAGTCCTTTAGCTAAATTGACAGTTTATTATAAATTTTTATCGATACTTGGTCATAAATATAGCGGAGGATCATTGAGGTTATCTGTTCGCCAAGGACACTCTTGGCAGCCATTACCACAGCAATAACCTCGTTTTAAATGTGCCCAGCGGTGAAACATATACTTGCCTTGCACTATGCTAAAATCAAGCCCTGCAATGGCTGGGGTTGCTTGATAGGGGGCGGCTAGACTAATTAAACGATCTAAAGGTTGGCTGCGATATTGTTCAGATAAAAAATGGTTAATTTTTGTAAGCAAACACGATTGGCATAAACAGGTATTGTGGCTGTCTAAAGGAAGGATATTTGGCAATGTCATACACCAGCATTGTTGATCGGCGCTACAGGAAAGAGGTGCTTGGCATAGTGCGCATTGTGTCGGCATGAAATCGTTATCTAAATAATATTTTAAGGTGCTATCGTAGCATTTTTTTATACCGCAATCGTCACTTAACCATCAAAAAATTAAAGTGAACTTATTTCCCTTTTTTGACTCCATTCATACCTTGTTGCATTCTTTTTATCTGTTTTTGACAGTCCGTCGGTTAAGCTGCATCAAGCATTGCGCTAGCTCAGCATTACTTTAGTGAGTGTGCATTTAAAATAATAACTAAAAGGGAAGAATAAATGACATTAAATAAGTTCGCTGTGTTGATGTGCTGTGCATCTAGTCTGATGGTTTGTAGTCACCTCAGTGCAAAAACACAAACAGAAATCGAGTTTGAACGCTATCAGCTGATCAGCGAGTATGATTTATCCGGAAAATTGCTCTATTTACACCAGACTAAACAACCTCAACATGTGCTGATTAGCAGCACAAAAGAAGAGCGCACCATCATTAATGTGTTTTCAAATTTAGAGTCTACGAAAACGAATCAAGCGACCAGTTTTGCTTTGCCGAGCAACAGTTTATTTTTTTCCTCAGGACAATTGGCTAATCACAGCAGTGAAAGCTTGCTGGTTATGACGGCAACTGAGTTGTTGAGTGTGGATATTCAGTCTGGAAAAACACAATTGTTGACTGAGATCGATTCTTTTTATGCGCCTCACAATTCTGCATTGGCAAGCTTTGGTGAGTTTGCCCAAGATGTAAATGGAGATGGGTTAGTCGATGTACTGACAGCAAATTTTGAGCAAGTGAATATTTACTTACAGCAGGCCGATGGGCAATTTAAGCAACAAAAAATAGCCTTCATACCAGAGCAAAACATTAAACAGCGTAGCATTACAGTCAGCGAGCCAGAGAGTTTTAGCATTGATGTGAATGGTGATGAGCGATTAGATCTTGCTTTTGTTCAAGGTGACCAACTTATCGTGTTTACGCAATTAGCCCAAGGGGATTTTTCTACTGAGTCTATAACCGTTCCTTTTCATGCTGGCGTGTTAAATCAGCAAGAATATCAACGGATCAGACGAGATGATGACGATATGTCTGCCCTTACTAGTCTTGAACATTTGATTGATCTCGATGGTGACAAATTGGTTGATTTAGTGACAAAAAAATCAGAAAAAGGCGGCATGTTTGGTGGTGATACTCAGTATCAGATCCGTTTTGGCCAGCTTAATAAACAGCAATTGATGTTTGCTCAACAGCCAGAGATCACGCTTAAACCAAAAGGGCAAAGTCAGCTTGAATTTAATGATCTAAATAATGATGGTTTACTGGATTATGCAATGTTCTCGATGGAACTCGGAGTGGGTTCGATGATGTCTTTAGTATCCGGATCCCTCGATGCGGATATGTTTATCCATCGGATGCACACAAAGCGCCAGTTTAGTGAAAAACCTGACTACGATACAGAAATTGAAGTGTTAGTGAATACTGATACCGGTCGAGGAGGTCGTACGGCATTTGAACTGGCCGATTTTGATGGCGACGGTTTAAAAGATCTGTTTATTCAAACTGACGATGATGAGTTTAGAATTCATAAAGGTGAAGCAGAGCGCTTATTTGCTAAGAAAAAGTCGAAATATACCGTGGCACTACCTAAAAACGGCAGCTTGATAGAAACACAAGATTTTAACCAAGATGGTAAAGCGGATATTTTAATACGTTTTGAAAAACAAGATGGCAAACAGCAGGCCAAATCAATGGCGTTATGGTTATCTAAATCATCAGAGCGCAACGAGATACAGAGCTCGGCTCAATCCGCAGAGTAACATTACAGAGAAAACAGCACGAGTGGACGACTCGTGTTACTTGCTAAAACAAAATGGAGAACTAAGTTCTCCATTTTTTTGTGATGAAAGAGGGGATTACCGTCGGTTATTGATGGTATGACAAACAGGTTTCCACTTCGTCTTTTGAGCCTAAAATTACCGCAACACGCTGGTGGATGGCATCAGGTTGAATAGACATAATTCGCTCATTGCCTGTTGAAGCAATGCCTCCAGCTTGTTCTACTAACATGGCCATTGGGTTTGCTTCGTAAAGTAAACGCAGTTTATAAGGCTTGTTTGGATCTTTAGTATCTGCAGGGTAAGAAAATAATCCACCACGAGTCAGCACGCGATGAACATCGCCCACCATGGCCGCAATCCAGCGCATATTGAAGTTTTCTTGACGAGGTCCTGTGTCACCTGCAAGTAAATCGGCAACATAATTTTGCATTGCTGGCTGCCAGTGGCGCTGGTTCGACATATTGAGCGCAAATTCATTTGTTTTCGCAGGGATTTGTGCGTATTCATGCGTTAATAAAAAGCTGCCGTGGGTTTTATCTAAGGTAAAAATGCGAGTCCCGTTACCTGTCGTGAGCGCTAACATGGTTGATGGGCCATATAAAACATAACCTGCTGCGACTTGTTTATCACCCGGTTGCATGAAAATACTCGGATCACTTGCGTCAGAGCCCTCAGGCGCTTCCATAATTGAGAAGATGGTGCCCACCAATGAGTTAATATCGATATTTGATGAGCCATCAAGTGGGTCAAAAGCAACGATAAACTTGGCATCTGGGTTACCCGCAACCGTGTAGTCTTCTTCTTCAGAGGCGATGGCTTTAACGTAACCTGTTTCGAGTAAAATATCTTTCAATAATTGATTCGAAAGGACATCGAGTTTCTTTTGTGTTTCGCCTTGAATATTTTCATCTAAGGTTGAACCAAGTACACCCGAAAGAGCGCCTTGACCAACGCGGAATGAAATTTCTTTACAAGCAGCAAGAATGGTACGGATCAGTGATAACAGCTCTCTTGAGCAACCATCTTCGAGTAACACTGGCGGGAGTCTACGCATTTTAGTTTCCTAATTCCTAAGCGATGTAATACAGCAAATGTGAGAGAGCATGTATTACGGGGTTAAGCGCTGAGTTGTAATTTTATCAAATCGATTTGATCAATATCTTAAGCATAGTTGATTACAGTTAAGATTAACGAATTAAAACATTACGCTAGCTTTAATACATTAGGTGGATTGATCAAATCCTAACAGTCGAAAAACGTGTACCTAGCAGTTGTATATTGTGTATCATCAGATAACAATTCCACCACTAAGCATACAAACAAAGGTAACATTATGTTGAAAAGCCGACGTTTTCTCTTTATTACGCTGAGTCTGTTATTGAGTATTGTAACTCAAGCGCACGCTTCACTTAAGTCAATTGATGAATTTACTCGCGATATGAATCAATATCCGGGCTTTTTTTCATTTTATGTCGATGACAACAGTGGAAAACTGTACCTCGAAGTCGAAAAACTGGATCAGGCTTTTTTATTACAACACAGTTTACCTATGGGGTTAGGCTCCAATGATATTGGCCTCGATCGGGGGCAGCTTGGCGAGACTCGTCTGGTTAAGTTCGAAAAAATGGGCCATAAATTGATGTTGCGTCAATTAAATACTTACTACCGGGCCAATACAGATAACAAAGCTGAATTACAAAGTGTGAAAGAAGCGTTTGCTTCGAGTATTTTATTTGGTTTTGATATCGCAGCAAAAACCAATAAGCGCTTTTTGGTGGATTATACCCCTTATCTTTTATCTGATGTTCATGGTGTATCACGCACCCTTGCGGCACGAAATCAAGGCAACTTTTCGTTAGATACTGCGCGAAGTGCTGTGTATATGCCACGCTCTAAGTCATTTGCAAAAAATACAGAATTAGAAGCGGTGTTAACCTTTAAAGGGAGTCAACCTGGAGAGTTTGTCCGTCAAGTAAGTGCTGACCCATACAGTATCTCATTAAATATGCACCATTCATTGATTGAGTTACCCGATGACAATTACACGCCACGAGCTTTTCACCCTCAATCGGGTTATTGGAGCGTTGAGCATAAAGACTATGCAGCTCCTTTAAGTGAGTCTATGTATGTTCGCTACATTCCTCGTCATCGATTGGCAAAAAAAGATCCCAATGCAGCACTGAGTGAACCAGTAAAACCGATTATTTATTATTTAGATCCGGGTGTGCCCGATCCGGTTAAAACTGCTTTGATAGAAGGGGCGCTATGGTGGGATCACGCCTTTGCGCAAGCGGGTTATAAAAATGCTTTTCAAGTTAAAGTGTTGCCAGAGCATGCTGATCCTATGGATATTCGCTACAACGTTATTCAGTGGGTGCATCGTGCCACACGAGGATGGTCTTATGGCTCGTCGGTGATAGATCCTCGCACCGGTGAAATCATTAAAGGGCATGTCACATTGGGGTCACTACGTGTCCGCCAAGATATTTTAATTGCTGAGGCGCTTGCAGCCCCATTTGTAAAGGGTGATGAAGTTAATCTCACTTTGCAAAACATGGCTTTAGATCGTATTCGTCAGCTCAGTGCCCATGAAGTGGGTCACACTTTAGGTATTGCGCACAACTTTTCTGCATCGATTAAAGATCGTGCTTCAGTGATGGATTATCCACATCCATTGGTGAGTTTTAATGATGATGGCAGTTTTAATACTGAGCAAGCGTATGCAAAAGGCATGGGGCAGTGGGATAACCAAGTGATCAAGTATGGTTATGCAGATGTCCCTGCGGCGCAAGAAGCTGAGTTTTTAGCGCAAGTGTTAGGTGAAAATAAACAGCTTGGCTTAGAGTTTATTTCTGACAGCGATGCCCGTGCCAAAGGCGGCGCGCATCCAACTGCGCATTTGTGGGATAACGGCGCAGAGCCGGATTTAGAACTCAAGCGTATATTAACGATACGCCAACAAGCGCTGGCTCAGTTTGGGATTAAAAATATTAAAAACGGCACAGCGCTCTCTCAACTAGAGGAAGTACTGGTTCCACTGTATTTATTACATCGTTATCAAGTTGAAGCGGCAGTTAAATTAATCGCAGGGGTTGATTATCATTATGAAGTCCGTGGTCAGCATGAAGTTGCCGGCAATCAAATCGTCACGGCAGAAAAACAAAAAGCCGCATTTAATGCACTCTTAATGACATTAGAGAGCAATCATTTGGTGATCCCTGAATCTGTATTAGCTTTAATCACCCCAAAAGCTTACGGAGAAAGTAAAACTCGCGAAAGTATTCAAGGTCGTACGGGTCTAACACTCGATGCGATGGCGTTACCAGAGGTCGCAGCGCAGCACAGTTTGGCTTTATTACTTCATAGCGATCGTTTAAACCGTTTGCAGCAACAAAAAATGCGTGATGCCCAGCAATTAGGTGTACGTGATGTGATATTTTCACTGGCTGAGCAGATCTTTTTTGCCGATAACCAGCAAGGGATGGCGGGCAAAGTACAGCAACGAGTGCAAATGCTTACCGCGGTATTGATGGCTAAGCAAAGTGTCAATTCATCGGTCGCCCCTGAAGTACAAGCTGAATTGTTATCACAACTCAAATTTATAGCGAAAAAATACCACCGTAGTCACGATGTGTTTTCGCAATACTTGGCGGATGAGATCCATCAGTTTTTAGCAACAGGTGAATGGTCTAAGCGTTTTGCTCCTTTAGCTATGCCTCCGGGCTCACCAATTTAACCGTGCTAAGTTAGGCTAATTTTGGCATCATAGAATACCTGACTTTTGTCAGGTATTTTTTTGACCTTTTTAAAGAGACATTCATGCATATTCATATTCTAGGGATTTGTGGCACCTTTATGGGTGGCATCGCTGCATTAGCTAAATCATTAGGCCACACAGTCACTGGCTCCGATTTAAATGTGTACCCACCAATGAGTACCCAATTGCAAGAGTTAGGGATCAGCTTAACTCAAGGGTATGATCCGAGCCAGCTAGAGCCTCGCCCTGATATGGTCGTGATCGGAAACGCGATGAGTCGTGGTAATCCGTGCGTTGAATATGTGTTAGAAAAAGGCTTACCGTACACCTCTGGCCCAGAATGGTTAAAACAGCATTTATTACAAGATAGCTGGGTGTTAGCCGTGGCCGGCACCCACGGTAAAACAACGACTGCGAGTATGTTGGCGTGGATTTTAGAATATGCAGGATTAAAACCGGGGTTTTTGATTGGTGGCATAGTGCAAAATTTTGGTGTGTCGGCCCGTTTGGGTGAGACACCATTTTTTGTGATTGAAGCCGATGAATACGACACTGCGTTTTTTGATAAGCGCAGTAAGTTCGTCCATTACTTACCGCGAACGGTGATCCTCAATAATTTAGAATTTGATCATGCTGATATTTTTGCTGACTTAGCAGCAATTGAGCGTCAATTTCATCACTTAATGCGCATTGTGCCGCAAAATGGCAAGGTTGTTTATCCCTCAGATGATGAGGCGTTAAATCGTGTAATGGCACAAGGGTGTTGGAGTGAGACTGAGCAGTTAGGTCATGATTGGAGCTACGAGCTTCTTCAAGCTGATAGCAGTGTGTTTAAGGTGAAACTTGCAGGCAAAACGCTTGGCGAAGTTCACTGGCAAGCCATGGGTGAGCATAATGTCAAAAATGCAGTTATGGCGATTGCTGCCGCTCGTCACGTTGGGATCCCGGTTGAGTCTTCCATTGATGCGTTAGCTGAGTTTATTTCGCCAAAGCGACGGATGGAACTCAAAGCTACAGTGGCAGACATTAATGTCTATGACGACTTTGCTCATCATCCAACGGCCATCAAAACCACTTTAGCTGGGCTGCGTGCGAAAGTAGGATCACAAAAAATCCACGCTATTTTAGAGCCTCGTTCTAACACCATGAAAATGGGCGTACACAAAGATACCTTATTGAACTCTTTAGCTGCTGCGGACGTAACGTATCTATTTGAACCAAAACAACTAGACTGGTCTTTGCATCAGGCGGCCGATAAGGCTGATGCACTTTGTTTTGATACGGTCGATGACATTGTGAGTGCGTTGCTTGAACGAGTCTCGCCAGGCGATCAGGTCTTAATCATGAGTAATGGCGGCTTTGACGGTATTCACCAGAAAATAATTACCGCGTTAACGGATCAATATAGCCAGTCTTAAATCAATTTGAATAAGTGACACCATGAATGAATTTAAATCATCAGTAACTTTAGCTTTTAGTGGCGCATCCGGTGCTCCGTATGGGTTGAAACTGCTCAAAGTATTGATAAATCAAGGACATCAGGTTTTTGTGCTTATCAGTAGTGCAGCCCGGGTGGTGTTAGATGTAGAGTCAAACATTAAACTTTCAGGCAATGAAGAAAAAGCCACAGCACAACTGAGTGAGCGCTTTAACGCCCAAGAGGGGCAGCTGAAAGTGTTTGGAAAAGATAACTGGTTTTCGCCCGTTGCCTCTGGTTCTGCAGCGCCGAAAAAGATGGTGGTTTGCCCATGTAGTGCTGGTACGGTTTCTGCGATTGCGACGGGGGCTTCTGATAATTTATTAGAGCGTGCTGCAGATGTGGTGATTAAAGAAAGAGGGCAACTTATTTTAGTGCCAAGAGAAACACCTTTTAGCGAAATTCATTTAGAAAATATGCTCAAGCTTGCGAAAATGGGCGTCACGATTATGCCCGCCGCACCGGGGTTTTATCATAAACCACAGACCATAGAAGACTTAGTGGACTTTATGGTGGCACGTATTTTAGATCACCTTGGCATTGAGCATCAATTAATGCAACGCTGGGGATATGGGGAAAAAGAATGACACATGCATTAGCAATCAGCGGCCTTCAAAAAACCTATAAAAATGGGGTAGTCGCTGTTAAAGGAATTGATTTAACAGTCGAACAAGGAGATTTCTTTGCTTTGCTCGGACCAAATGGAGCGGGGAAATCAACCACCATAGGTGTGATTTCATCCTTAGTTAATAAAACGGCCGGTGAAGTCTCGGTGTTTGGCCACAGTATCGATAGTGAGCTTGAAAAAGCAAAATCCTGTTTAGGGCTGGTACCGCAAGAATTTAATTTTGGTCAATTTGAAACTCTCAATCAAATACTCGTTAACCAAGCGGGCTACTACGGCGTACCTCGTAAAGAAGCCTTTATTCGTGCCGAAAAATATTTAGGCAAACTGGGGCTTTTAGACAAAAAAGATTTACAAGCTCGCTCATTATCAGGCGGGATGAAGCGCCGTTTAATGATTGCTCGAGCGTTAATGCATGAGCCAAAATTATTGATTTTAGATGAACCAACGGCAGGGGTCGATATTGAGCTACGCCGTTCGATGTGGGAGTTCCTAAAAGAGATCAATCAACAAGGTGTGACGATTATTTTAACTACTCATTACCTTGAAGAAGCTGAAATGTTGTGTAAAAACATCGCGATTATTGATCAAGGAACAATTGTTGAAAACACCACCATGAAGCATTTGCTGAGCAAACTTGACAAAGAAACCTTTGTGTTTGATTTAGCCAATAGCACCGATGGTGTTTCCTTAGCTAATTATGTGGTTAAGCAGCTTGATGAGCACAGCATTGAAGTAGAAGTGGCCAAATCTCAAGGCTTAAATGATGTATTTACTCAACTCAGTGCACAAGGTCATCAAGTGCTAAGCATGCGTAATAAAGCGAATCGTTTAGAAGAGTTGTTTGTTGGATTACTGGCGCAAACAGCAGGAGAAAAAAATCATGCCTAATTATTTTGTCGCCCTAAAAGCCATTTGGATAAAAGAGTGCATTCGTTTTTTACGGATTTGGGTGCAAACTCTCGTCCCGCCAGCGATTACTATGACTCTTTACTTCGTTATTTTCGGTAACTTAATTGGCTCGCGAATTGGCGAAATGGGCGGCTTTAGTTATATGGAGTTTATTGTTCCTGGTTTAATTATGATGTCGGTGATCACTAATTCTTATTCGAATGTCGCCTCAAGTTTTTATTCGACAAAGTTTCAAAAAAGCATTGAAGAACTGCTGGTTGCACCGGTACCAAATTACATCATAGTGCTAGGTTACATTGGCGGTGGGATGGCCCGAGGCATGCTGGTGGGTTTGATTGTCACTGTGGTTTCTTTATTTTTTGTTGATATTCAAATCCATAATCTGTTGGTGATTATTCTAACCGTGCTACTGACTTCGGCGGTGTTCTCATTGGGCGGCTTAATCAATGCGGTTTATGCCAATAGTTTTGATGATATCAGTATTATTCCAACCTTTATTTTAACGCCATTAACGTATCTAGGTGGGGTCTTTTATTCTATTACCTTATTGCCAGATTTTTGGCAGGGAGTGTCGCAGGTTAACCCGATTATTTACATGGTTAATGCTTTTCGCTATGGCTTTTTAGGTGTCAGTGATGTCAATTTAACGGTGGCATTTAGTGTATTGATAGGGTTTATCGTGGTGTTATTTTTTACGGCGTTAACATTGATTAAAAAAGGTGTGGGGTTAAGACATTGACAGATAAGGCAAACTCTCGAAGCATTACCACCAATCAACAAGGGGTGCATGAGAAGCTTGAGGAAGTGGTGGTTCGGCATTTGCGCGCAGAGTTTAAAAAACCAATCGCAGCACATACTCAAGCAGCGTTTGATGAAGTAAATGCAAAGGTGCAAGAGTTTTCTGGACCTATTATTTTAGATTCTTGCTGTGGTGTCGGTGAAAGCACTGCTAATTTAGCTAAGTTACATCCTGATGCATTAGTGATAGGTATTGATAAGTCAGCCCATCGTTTAGATAAACACGATGTAGAATATAAGCAAACAGAGTCTGGGCAATATATATTAGTTCAAGCTGATTTGAATGATTTTTGGCGTTTAGTGCATAGAGCAAACTGGCAACCGACCCATCATTACTTACTGTACCCCAATCCTTGGCCTAAGAGTAAGCATCTTCAGCGGCGCTGGCATGGTGGGGCGATTTTTCCAACGATTGTTGCTATTGGTGGGCAGCTCGAATTACGCAGTAACTGGAAAATTTATGTTGAAGAGTTTGCTGCAGCATTAGCGTTAACGGGTCATGCTGCAGATGTAGAGTTATATCAAGCTGAGCAGTCAATCACCCCCTTTGAACGAAAATATTGGGCCAGCGGCCAGCAGAGCCATCGTTTAGTGATTAATTTGCCCCATCTTTAATTGTTGATAACAAAGCCAGTGTGTCACTGGCTTTTTGCTGGTTAGTTGAGGTGTTCAGCGGGCCATTTTTTAAATTCAGATGTGCTCTCTATGTTTGCTTGCGGCTCTGCAAAATAGAAACCCTGCATCAAGGTCACACCAGCCTTTAAAAGCGTATCCAAAACCAGCTTATTTTCGACCGATTCTGCAATAAGTTGTAGGTTGACCTGCTCGGCAAAGCTGGCAATGTGCTCAATAAATAAAAATACATCAGCATCGTTTGCGATCTGTTTGACTAAGGAGCCATCGAGCTTAATACCATCGACATTGAGTTTTAAGATATTGGAAATATTTGAGTAACCGGTGCCAAAGTCGTCGATCATCACCCTGACACCTTTTGCTCTTATTTGGTCAATAAAGGCTTTCACTTCTGCAAAATTAGCGATGGCTTCTGTTTCGAGTAACTCGATGGTGATATGACTCGGGTTAGGATAGCGTTTGAGTTCATCTTCTAAAAAGAGTGCCAAACTTGGGTCGAGCATATCTTGAGCTGTAAGGTTGATACTCCAATGTATTGACGTTCGGCGAAATTTCTCTGTGCATTGGCTAAACATAGTGCGGGTTAATTGGCCATCCATGCGACTACGGTTGATAACCGTCAAAAACTCTTCAGGTTTGAGGTAAGTGTTCTCGGCGGTTTTAATCCGTGCTAGGCATTCATACTGAACTATTTCATTGTTTGTTAAACACACTACGGGTTGAAAAAAGGGAACTAATAGCTGTTCATTAAATGCTTCACGGACATTTTTAGCCATTTTGACATTATACAGATATTGGCTTTTTACTTTATGCAGTGAGTCAGAGTAGCGCACTAAACTGTGCCTGCTTTGTTTTGCTTGAGCTGCTGCAATATGGGCATTCTCTAAGAGTAAGTCTTTATTTCCTTGTGCGATCCCGGTGCATAATGTCACATAAATAAACGGTTCTTTGATGATAGGTGTGTTGAGGTTGAACTGATTGATCATGTGCTCAAGTGAATCTGTTTTGGTGAGATCTTGGGTCAGTACGACAATTTTGTTTGTTGATAGACGGTAAAGGGTATAGCTGTCACCGGAGAGCTCTTTAAGCCTCATCATTAAGCGTTTTATCACCGTATCGCCAATTTTTGTGCCATAAAAACTATTGATATCTTCAAGATCGTTCACCCAAATGACGGCCATTAATAAATGCAATTGCTTACTTTTTCGTAAGGTATTTTGTAAAGCGATATGATTGGCAAAACCTGTTGCGCTGTCGGTTCCATAACTGCGTTTAAGAAGTTGAATGTAAACAACCGCAACGAGTACCGCGATGAAAAAGAAAAAACAGCTGGTGATAATTGCTTGGCTCATACTGGTATTGAGTCGTGCTTGTAAATCTTTAATGGTGATGTCAGCGCCAGTGAGGTAAACACGCCCGTCAGCAGAGGTAAATGGAACAAAAATAGTTTTGAAGTGCCCCCATTGGTCTGATGAATATTCAAAGAGGGGTTCTGTGGAATAAAAAGCAGCTTTATTTAGCTCGGTGGCTTCTGAATAGAGGTCATAAAAATAAGTGATTTTATTGTTTTTAACATCCTCAGCTGTGTAGCTTGATGCGCTAAAGTGGACATTGCCATCAATCATGACCATTGCATAAACATATTCAAGGTCTAGTTTTTTTGTAAAATCAGAAAGTTGTTTACTTTTTTGTAGGTACTCTTCTCGGCTGATGTGGTTTAAATCGTTGATATTATCGTGATAATCAGGCCCTAAAATATGCTGAACACTGAGTGCAGCATCGAGTAATTTGTCATCGACAGAGGCCATAATTTCTTTATAAGTCAATTGGTAACTGTAATAGACGTAACCACTTAGACTTAAAATAAAAGTAAGGAAGCCAGCTGCTAACCAACTTAAATGTGCATGTCGTGATGTCATTGCTTTCCTTGTCGAATTGAATCCAAGCTAATATATAGGGACAAATTTAGAATAACCGCCAAAACAAATAAAGCCAATTGCTTTTTTTGCAACGCTGGTCGACTATGGTTAATCGACTTGATAGATGCTGAAATTTACTGGGTAGCGTAGGAAAAAGAGCCCTGAATAATCAATATTAAACACCTAAACAGGATGTTTGATTACACCATTTTGCTATAAAAGGAGACATTTCGTGTCATATCTATTACAGTTAGCGGCAATTTGTTTAGCTATCCAAATGTTAATAATTTGGAATACTAGGTAGTAAGATGGAAGCAAAGCGTTATGCCGTCGCTTCAGAAGAAAGTTTAATGCGCATTTTTACCGTACCGGAAGCACCAGGTTCTACCTTAGCGAGAATCGAGCAAGAGATTTCGAGTAATTTGGCTGGCTTTCTGAATGAAAATATTGCGGCAATAGAAAAACCATTACATGAAATCGAGAAAGATTTTCAATTAGCGAATATTCCCGAAGAGCCAACATTTGTCTCTGATCATGCTCAGCAGATCATGGATCAATTAGTTGCACATTCGGTACATACGGCTGCCCCAAGCTTTATTGGCCATATGACATCCGCATTACCCCATTTTGTCTTACCGCTTTCAAAGTTGATGGTGGGACTGAACCAAAACTTAGTGAAAATCGAAACATCAAAAGCATTTACGCCGCTTGAGCGTCAAGTGCTAGGAATGATGCACCATTTGGTTTATGGGCAAAATGATGGGTTTTATCAAAAGTGGATGCACAGCGCGAAAAACGCGTTAGGTGCGTTTTGCTCAGGCGGGACGGTAGCGAATATTTCGGCGTTATGGATTGCGCGTAATCGTTTACTTCGTCCTGATGGTGAGTTCAAAGGCATTGCCAGCGATGGTTTAATGGCTGCAATGATGCATTATGGTTATAAAGGCTTAGCTGTTTTAGTGTCAGAGCGTGGGCATTATTCGCTGGGTAAAGCGGCGGATGTGTTAGGGATTGGCCGTAAGAACTTTATTGGTATTGCGACCGACAGTAACAATAAAGTAGATGTCGCCGCGATGCGTGAAAAAGCCCATGAGCTTGAGGCTCAAGGCATTAAAGTCATGGCTATTGTGGGAGTTGCAGGGACCACCGAAACAGGCAATATTGATCCACTTCATGAAATGGCGGATTTAAGTGAGCAACTAGGTTGTCATTTTCATGTTGATGCTGCATGGGGCGGGGCGACATTATTGTCTAATAATTATCGTCACCTGTTAGCTGGTGTCGAACGTGCCGATTCAATCACCATCGATGCTCATAAGCAAATGTACGTGCCGATGGGCGCTGGAATCGTGTTGTTTAAAGACCCTGAAGCCTCGAATGTTATTGAGCATCATGCAGAATATATTTTACGTAAAGGTTCAAAAGATTTAGGCAGTCACACTCTTGAGGGGAGTCGCCCTGGAATGGCGATGCTGGTTCATGCTTGTTTGAGCGTGATTGGCCGTAAAGGTTATGAAATGCTGATCGACAAAGGCATTAAAAAAGCGCAATACTTTGCAGAGCTTATTAATCAAGATCCTGATTTTGAGCTGATTTCAGAGCCTGAACTGTGTTTGCTTACTTATCGTTATGTGCCAGCTAAAATCCAGCAAATCTTGCGTTCTGCAGATGAAGAAACACGGATGGATATATACATAGCGTTAAATCGCTTTACGGCCAGTATGCAAAAGCGTCAGCGCGAGGCTGGGCGCTCTTTTGTGTCACGCACACGTTTAACGCCTATGCAATATCAGCAATTACCGACCGTAGTATTTAGAGTGGTGTTGGCTAATCCGCTAACGTCAGAAACTATTTTGAAAAATATTTTATCAGAACAAAAAGAACTCGCACAAAGCGATCCTATCTTTAAGAAGTATCTCCAGAAATATTTAGCTTAATCGTAAAACAAAAAAAAGAGCCGCGGCTCTTTTTTTTACGATTTATTTGTTAAATTAAACTTCAGTTTCGACGTCAACCATCACATCAGAAGTGAGTGACTCAAGCGCTAAAATGACTTCATTTTTATCTAAGCCCTTAGGCAATTCAACGGTGGCAACAGCATTGAATAATGGCACTCCCCAGTTCGGGGCACTTTGCTGTTTAGACGTAAAGTGGACGATGCTTGCTCCTTTGTGACGAATTATACTTGATAATTCTTGGACAATGCCGGGGCGATCGTTGGCTGTAATCACAAAGTTAAGGTGATGCGGCACGTTTAGTTCAGTGTGCTCACCTACTTCAATTTGGATATCAAGGCAGGCAAACGAGTCAAGCGCATTTTGCAATGCTTCGAGGTGAGTTTCAGGGACTTCTACTTGTAAAATACCTGCAAAGTGACCGCATAAATGGCTTAAATTACTGGCTAGCCAATTACCGTTGTGCTGTAAAACAATGGCTGAGAGTTGTTCGACTAAGCCTGGTTTATCCTCGCCAATCAAGGTTAATACTAACTGCTTCATAAAATATACTCTGTAAGAAAGTTGGAAAGATTGTTGTTATTTATCCAATACAGTATTAACACGAACCTATATTTTGTCCAACCCTTAGGGACTTTAATTGGGGAATTTGTTGTCACATAAATGTCATTAAATCGCAATATTTTATATTCGGTGTAACATTACTGTCATCTTGACGAAATATAATGCACAGCAATTTTAATGCTGAAGGATATTTTGATGACTTCAAATCCGACAAAATCCAGCTTTCATACGGATCGAAGCCGTCTGATAAAGGACAAGCTCGCACAACTGAGTATTTCGGCCGGTGGTGTGATGGTGCTGGTTGCTTTATTGATGATCTTTTTTTACCTCCTGTATGTCGTACAACCTATTTTTGAATCGGCTGAAGTACACAAACGTGGTGAGTTTACCTTAGAAGAACAAGGTAAAGTGGCGGCGCTTGGTATGGAAGAGCAAACTGAAATCGCTTATGTACTGATGAATTCCGGCGAAGTGTCGTTTTATCAGGCCAAAGGTGAGGCGTTAGGCAAAAAGTTGAGTAGCCTACCTGTCGATACAAGTAAGACTCCAATCAGTTTTGCAAAATCGGCTCCACATTTAGGGTTGTATGCGTATGGTTATGCCGATGGCCATATTGCCATCTTGAAACCAGCATTTAATGTGACGTTCCCTGGTAATAAACGAGTGATCACACCAGAGATTCGTTACCCATTAGGCAACACCCAATTTTTGGTTGATGAGCAATCTCAAGGCATTAAATTGTTTGCGTTTAGTCGCGCAGAAGAAAGTGTAGCGGCATTAGCATTGACCGATGATCGCCGTGTTGTTTTCGCAAGCTTTGTTGCTGAAGAAAACTTCATGACCGATGAAATTGAGTGGGTACCTAGCTACAGCGAGTTAGATATTGAAGGGCGTGTGGACGAGCTATTGTTATCACCTGATAACACGCGTGCGTTTGTACGTTCAGCGAATCAAATGTATATTTTTAATACCCGAGATCCTGAAGAGGTTGAATTAATTCAGGTCCTTGCTGCAAATGCTGAAAACGCAAATTTAGTGACATCATCTCTATTAGCGGGTGCAAATTCATTGATGTTGGCCAATGATAACGGTGAAGTGTCACAGTGGTTTGAAGTTAATTCAGATCAAGGTCGCGAATTTAAAAAAATCCGCACGTTTTATACGCAAGATAAGCAGATTGTGGGTGTGTATCCTGAATACTTCCGTCGCAGCTTTTTTACCGTAAATAAAAGCGGTGATTTAGGTGTGTACTACACCACAAGCCAAGCCACTTTATGGCAAGGCAATGTTGCATCAGGCAAGATTAATCAGTACTCGATGGCTCCTCGTTCTAATGCAGCTATTTTAGTATCAGATAAAACGGTAAGTGTGATTGAAATCACCAATGAGCATCCGGAAGTGACTTGGTCATCGTTATGGCAAGAAGTCTGGTATGAAGGGTATCCTGAACCTGCTTATATTTGGCAATCAACATCAGCCAGTGATGACTTTGAATCTAAGTTTTCTTTAGTGCCAATTTCATTTGGTACCTTAAAAGCGGCTTTGTATGCCATGTTATTTGCGGTGCCAATTGCACTGTCTGCAGCCATTTATACAGCTTACTTTATGTCGCCAGAGCTGCGAAAAGTGGTCAAGCCTACAGTTGAAATTATGGAGGCGCTGCCAACGGTTATCCTCGGATTCTTGGCTGGATTATGGCTGGCACCTATTTTTGAAGAGCATTTACCCGCCATTATTGTGCTGTTGATTGGATTACCTCTGAGTATGTTGTTAACCGCATTTTTATGGACAAAACTCCCTGAGAAGATTCGTCACTTTGTGCCGGAAGGCTCACATGCTGTGTTATTGATCCCTATCGTACTCTTGGTTGGATTTTTGTCATTTGCGGTCAGTCCTACGATTGAATTATGGTTCTTTGGTGGTAATGTTCGTAAATTCTTAACAAATGAATTAGGTCTTACGTTCGATCAACGAAATGCGCTAGTAGTCGGGATTGCAATGGGATTTGCGGTTATTCCAACTATTTTCTCAATAGCAGAAGATGCGGTTTTCAGTGTACCAAAGCATTTATCAAATGGTTCTTTGGCATTAGGTGCGACGCAGTGGCAAACATTGGTTCGTGTTGTGTTGCTAACAGCAAGCCCAGGCATCTTTTCGGCCGTCATGATGGGACTTGGCCGTGCAGTTGGCGAGACCATGATTGTATTGATGGCAACTGGTAATACACCGATTATGGATTGGAGTATTTTCCAAGGAATGCGAACGCTTGCAGCGAATATCGCGGTAGAAATGCCTGAGTCAGAAGTGGGAAGTACGCACTATCGTATCTTGTTCTTGGCTGCATTTGTTTTGTTTATTTTTACTTTTGTCTTTAACACGATTGCTGAGTTTGTTCGTCAGCAGTTGCGTGAAAAATATAGTTCACTTTAATTGGAGGCATGACAGATGAAGTTATGGTTTAAGTCAGGTTCTCCATGGATCTGGATGACAGGTGGTGCAGTTAGTATTAGTTTGATTTCTGTACTGGGCCTATTAGCGCTAATTGCGTGGCGTGGATTAAGTTTCTTTTGGCCTTCAGCTATTTATCAGTTTGATCTGGAAGCTGCGACGGGCAATGTACGTGTGATTGGTGAGATTTATGACCGCGAGCAAGTGCCGACGTCTCGGTTGCTTGAGGCGGGAATTGACCTCAAAGGTCATCAAGAAGAAACCATTGAGCGCGTGTTGATTAAAACAGGTAACCGTGAACATGTTGATTTAGATTTTCGTTGGTTATTATCGACAGATATCGTCAAACAAAGTACTCCGAAAGGATTGGCGATGTTTGAACGAAGTAAAAATGGTAATTTTTATGGTTACGTTGAATCCGTTGTTGAAAATGGCCAGTCAGTCACTGAGGATAAACTTGCTAAGCTTGATGAATTAGTTGAGCGTGCAGTTGATTTAAATGATGAAGCCCTTGATTTACAAAATGGGCCCATTGGTCATATAAACTATGAGCTTGAACGTATTCGTCTTAAAGAACGAGCGTTAGAGCTTAAAGATGAGTTAACTGCTGAACGTAAAGCCGAATTCAAGCAACAGCGTGAAACGTTGAAGCAAGAATATGCGGTGCTTGAAAAAGAGTTGTTTGCGCTTCGAGATCAAGCCAAGCGTGATCAGGTGATTGTACGTGACATGCGTGATGAGCTTGTAACATTACCGCTGTATCAAGTACTTGATGTTACGTTTGCAAACGATATGAGCTTTATTGCAAAACTGGGTCATTACTTTGTCCAGTTAGGCAAGTTTGTTGCTGACGATCCTCGTGAAGCCAACACCGAAGGTGGGGTATTCCCGGCAATCTTTGGTACCGTGTTTATGGTCATGCTGATGGCTGTTATTGTGACGCCATTTGGTGTGGTAGCAGCTATTTATCTTCATGAATATGCAGCTAAAAATGCGGTTACAAAAATGATTCGAATCGCAGTTATCAATCTTGCTGGTGTACCTTCTATTGTTTACGGTGTATTTGGTCTAGGTTTCTTTGTATATATGCTTGGTGGCAGCATTGATCAATTATTTTATCCTGAAGCATTACCGGGTCCAACCTTTGGTACGCCAGGTGTTATTTGGTCAGCACTGACGCTCGCAATTTTAACCTTACCTGTGGTTATCGTATCTACAGAAGAAGGGTTATCGCGTATTCCTAGTTCAGTCCGTCATGGTTCGTTAGCACTCGGTGCTACTCAAGCTGAAACGTTATGGCGTATTATTGTTCCTATGGCAAGCCCTGCAATTATGACGGGTTTGATATTGGCGGTTGCGCGAGCTGCGGGTGAAGTTGCACCGTTAATGTTAGTTGGGGTAGTGAAAATGGCTCCGACTCTGCCAGTTGATATGAATTTCCCATTTATTCATGTTGACCGTAAATTTATGCACTTGGGGTTCCATATCTATGATGTTGGTTTCCAAAGTCCAAACGTGGAAGCGGCGCGTCCACTTGTTTATGCGACTGCGTTTTTATTGGTGTCAGTGATCATTGCATTGAATATCACGGCTATCGGCATTCGTAACCACTTACGTGAAAAGTTTAGAGCTTTAGAGCACTAATCCAGTATCAAATTTTAAATAGGTAACTTTTAATGATTACAGTAGCACCACAAGTCAGTCAATCTGCAACCAACTTGAAATTAGATCTGGAAAACCTATCTCCAGAGCAGACGGCTTTAGAAATTAAAAATTTAGATTTGTTTTATGCAGAAAAACAAGCGCTTAGTAATGTTTCAATGAAAATACCAAAAGGGCAAGTCACTGCGTTTATCGGGCCTTCTGGTTGTGGTAAATCAACGCTGCTGCGTTGTATCAATCGCATGAATGATTTAGTTGATTCATGTCGTATTGAAGGTGAGATTTTGCTGCATAATGAAAATATCTATGACAAGCGAGTTGATGTCGCAGCACTTCGTCGTAATGTAGGTATGGTGTTTCAGCGTCCTAATCCATTTCCAAAATCAATTTATGAAAATGTGGTTTATGGGTTACGCTTACAAGGTATCAAAGATAAACGTCAATTAGATGAAGTGGTTGAACGTTCTTTACGTGGCGCAGCAATTTGGGATGAAGTTAAAGATCGTTTGCATGATAGTGCTTTTGGTCTGTCTGGTGGTCAGCAGCAACGTTTGGTGATCGCGCGTTCGATAGCGATTGAACCAGAAGTATTGTTACTGGATGAGCCTACATCGGCACTTGATCCAATTTCAACATTAGTTATTGAAGAATTAATTAATGATTTGAAAGATAAATATACTGTCGTAATTGTTACTCATAACATGCAACAGGCGGCACGTGTATCTGATCAAACTGCATTTATGTATATGGGCGAACTCATTGAGTACGCGGACACGAATACGTTATTTACCACGCCATCAAAGAAAAAGACTGAAGATTACATAACAGGTCGCTACGGTTAGTGTGCCGCTTGCAAGGTCGGCAGTGTTGGTAAAACAGAATTAAGTGAGAAATTTTAATGGAACATAATATTCATAAACACATTTCGGGGAACTTTAACCAAGAACTCGAAAATGTCCGTAATCATGTATTAAGCATGGGTGGCCTTGTTGAGCAGCAATTGAATTCAGCACTGGATGCTGTGCTCAATAATGACGCTGATTTAGCGCGAAAAGTGCAAGAAGGGGATTTTAAAGTCAATGCCATGGAAGTGAGTATTGATGAAGAATGTACCCGCATCATTGCTAAGCGTCAGCCGGCGGCGAGCGATTTGCGACTTGTTGTCGCTATTGCCAAAACAATTGCAGATTTGGAACGTATTGGCGATGAAGCGCGTCGTATTGCAAAAGTGGCACTCGATTCATTTAATAATGAGCAGCAAGATTTGCTGGTTAATATTGATAACATGGGTCGTCAAGTATCTAAAATGCTACACGATGTGCTTGATGCGTTTGCACGTATGGATGTCAATGCTGCCTTTGCAGTGCATAAAGAAGATGCCAAGGTTGATCGTGAGTATGAAGCTCTGACTCGTCAAATTATGACCTATATGATGGAAGATCCTCGTTCGATTCCTAAGGTTATGAACCTTGTTTGGTCTGTGCGTTCATTGGAAAGAATAGGAGATCGCTGCCAGAATATAGCGGAATACGTTATATATTTCGTAAAAGGCAAAGATATTCGTCATGTATCTCAAGATGATATTGAACGAGACTTAATGAGCTAAGTCTTTAATAAATATAATTTAAAAATACGATTGTTTATATTTCGCAGCGTTTTTGAATTTTACAATACTGAGTTTGGTTTTAAACGATAAGAAAAGTCGTTCACAATCAGCAGTAATACTGTAAAATTCAGCGCTGCGAAACTACTAGTTACTTAAGGGTAAGTTATGTCTGGTAATGCTTTTTTAGGTGTATTTGCAAAATCACCTATACAACCAATGGAAGAGCATATCAAAAAAGTTCATCAAGCAAGTGCGATTTTGGTTGATTTTTTTGAGCATGTTTTTAACAAAGAGTGGACTCAAGCAGAAGAAATCCGCCTTCAAATTAGAACACTTGAACGTGAAGCTGATGCGATGAAGCGCGATATTCGTTTGCAACTCCCACATGGTTTATTTTTACCTGTTGCGCGTACTGATTTATTAGAATTAGTGACTCAACAAGATAAAATAGCAAATAAAGCAAAAGATATCGCAGGCCGAGTTGTTGGCCGTGAAATGGATATCCCTAAAGAAATTCAAACGGATTTTATTGCATATCTTAAGCGTTGTGTCGATGCAACCAAGCAAGCTTCTAATGCGATCAACGAATTAGACGAGTTATTGGAAACGGGCTTCCGTGGCCGTGAAGTGAAACTGGTTGAAAAAATGTTGGTTGAGTTAGATGCGATTGAACAAGATACGGATGATATGCAAATTAATTTGCGCCGTAAACTTCGTCAAATTGAAGCTGAACTTAATCCAATCGATGTGATGTTTTTATACAAAATCATCGAATGGGTCGGTGAGTTAGCTGATATTGCAGAACGTGTGGGTTCTCGTTTAGAACTTATGTTAGCGCGTTAATCCAATTCGTTTAAATTAAAGCAAAAAAAGGTTTTCCAATGGATATCATTGCATCCTACGGCACTACATTAGTCATTATCGCCGCAATTGTTGGCTTTATCATGGCTTATGGTATTGGCGCGAATGATGTTGCAAATGCGATGGGCACGTCAGTCGGCTCAAAAGCACTTACGATTAAACAAGCAATCTTAATTGCTATGGTCTTTGAATTTGCGGGTGCTTATCTCGCCGGTGGTGAAGTTACATCAACGATCCGTAAAGGTATCATTGACTCTGGAATGTTTGTCGAAATTCCTGAGCTACTCGTACTCGGTATGATTTCAGCGCTGCTAGCGGCTGGGACATGGTTATTAGTGGCTTCAGTGCTGGGCTGGCCAGTTTCTACTACACACTCTATTATCGGTGCCATTATTGGTTTTGCCGTTGTAGCTGTTGGCTCAGAAGCAGTTCAATGGGGTAAAGTGTTAGGAATTGTGGGCAGTTGGGTTGTGACGCCTGCTATTTCTGGTTTTATTGCTTATTTGATTTTCATGAGTGCTCAAAAGCTTATCTTTGATACTGAATCTCCGCTGAAAAATGCCAAACGTTATGTACCCATCTATATGGGCTTAGCTGGTTTTGTGATGTCACTAGTGACAATCAAAAAAGGCTTAAAGCACATTGGTATTAATTTAGGTGCAACTGAAGGGTATTTACTGTCAATTGCGATTGCTGTGATTGTCGGTATTATCGGTGCAGTTGTGATAAAACGTTTAAAAATGGACCCAGAAGCCGATCGCGAAATGCAGTTTACAAATGTTGAGCGTGTATTTGCGGTTCTAATGGTGTTGACAGCTTGTTGTATGGCATTTGCTCATGGCTCGAATGATGTGGCCAATGCAATCGGTCCATTAGCTGCAGTTGTAAGCATAGTGCAGCATGATGGTGAAATTGTTAAAAAATCTGAATTAGTTTGGTGGATTTTACCACTGGGTGGATTTGGTATTGTCGCTGGTTTGGCGATTTTGGGCAAAAAAGTAATTAAAACCATTGGTGAAGGAATCACTCACCTAACCCCAAGCCGTGGTTTCGCTGCTGAATTAGCCGCTGCATCAACGGTAGTAATTGCATCAGGAACGGGCTTACCTATTTCAACGACCCAAACCTTAGTAGGGGCGGTTTTAGGTGTAGGTATGGCACGAGGTATCGCAGCGCTTAATATGGGTGTTGTTCGTAATATTGTAATCTCTTGGGTTGTAACCTTGCCTATCGGTGCGGTATTAGCTATTGTTATATACTACGTATTAGTAGCGTTGTTTGGCTTATAGACACAAAAACTAATACTACAGACTTTTAGCTTGAAAAGGCCTCAATACCATTTTGTATTGAGGCCTTTTTTTATGTTTACTTAAAGACAGTTAGCCGAAATAAAAGCTGCAAGCGATGCCTGTTAATTGCATATTTTGCAGTAAATTAATAGCTTGCAATTTGGTTTTTAATTTGTTTTTATGTATGAAATTTATTAAGTAATCCATTTTAACGATGAATCATCTTCCTAGTATCAAACAGCTGCAGTACCTGTTGGCTGTACATCAGCATCAGCACTTTGGCCGAGCAGCCTCTGCGTGTTTTATCGGGCAATCGACTTTAAGTAGTGCGATACAAACATTAGAAGAAAATTTAGGCTGCCAACTTATTGAGCGTGAAAATAGAAGTTTTATGTTTACGGCAATTGGTGAGGAAGTGGTCGAAAAGGCACGTAAAATTATTGACGATACGATGAGTTTAAAAGAGCTCACTCAGAGCTTTTTGTCACCTCTTTCTGGCACGTTAACATTAGGGATGATTCCTACAATCGCGAGTTTTATCGCAGCCGATTTATATTGTTTCTGCCAACAAGAGTTTCCCCAGCTTGAGTTAGTTTTAATCGAAGATACCAGTGAGCGCTTACTCGATAAACTTGAAAAAGGGCAGGTGGATTTAGCTATTTTGGCATTACCGTTTAATACAGATAAATATCATACTCAAGTATTGTCACATGATAGATTCAGTTTGGTGATGCATGAAAAGTACGATGCGGGTCAGGATATCCATGATTTTAATCTGTTGCCAAAATCAAGTGTCTTTTTATTAGAGCGTGAGCATTGTCTGTCTGATCACGCGATCAGTGCGTGTAACCTCACTCAAGACCAATGTATTAACCCATTTGAAGCCGCAAGCTTACATACATTGTTGACTATGGTTGAGAACCAATTAGGGGTTACCTTTTTGCCACAGCTTGCAATTAATGCGGGGATCTTAAACCATAAACCTATGCGTGTAGTCCCTGCGAAAGATGATGCCTACCGAGACATTGGGTTATTGTGGCGTAAAACCACAGGTAGGATAAGGGATTTTCGTTTATTCAGTGAGAAAATCGGACCTTTCTTTCAGAAAAAATGTACTCTTGAGCCTAAGTAAGCTCTTAAACATGGTACACATTATCAATGCCTGCATTGTTTAATACTTCGCCTAGATCCAGTAACTGAAAATCTTCTAAATGCAGTACATCGAGAATTTGTACTGCATTTTTTTCCCACTCAGGATCAGGGTTAATTCCAAACAGTAGCTCTGTGCTGCCGGTCATGTGCTCGGCCAATTTTAAAATAGCGAACATCTTTTTTTCTGACTCCTCTCCAGTCGCCAGCATAATGTTTGGACTATGATGATAAGCGATCACATTACACATGTGGTATTCGAGACCCCAAGACTGAGCAATTAAAAAACCAAGTAACTCATGAGAAGTATCAAAATACTGTTCTTCATATTCACCAATTATGGCGCCAGTTTGATAGCCTTCTCGCATGATTTCTGGGTATTTAGGTGACTGGGATAGCATGAGTGCCATCCCTGCATTATGGAATAAGCCTACAGTATAACAATCATCAGCAAAATCATTATCCATCTCTAAGTGTTGGGCTAAGACTATGGATGCATTACCAATTTTGGTCGCGCTATTCCAGAGTTTCTGAGTAAAAATATCTTCGTTTCCATCACTGAGTGTAAAACGTAATACAATACTGTTAACTAACTTGATTAAACGTTGGAGTCCTAAAAACATGCAGGCATGCTCAATGGTCGAAATCTTGCGAGGAAGGCTAAATAAAGGTGAGTTAACCACTTTTAAGGTAAAGCCCGCTATTCCGACATCTTGGTTTATACAAGCCGCAATATTTTTAATATTTGGTGTTTCTTCTGCGATTTCAGCTTGTATTTGCTTAAGCATTTCCGGACGCGGAGGGATTGTAAAGCCTTCAAGGGCTGCTTCGACTTTAGCCATATCCAGTGTAGTTGGCATAAACAAAGATCCTGATAAGTTATTAACTTGTTGGTTGTATTAAGTCTAGTTTAAAAATAAATATTTCAACAAAATAAACTTTTTAAAAAGTTCTTTCGACTAAATATAAAAAACAAATGGAAATACAGTGTTTTTTCAATCAGAACAACGGCTAATTAATAAAGCAAAAGCAGGCAATAAATCAGCATGGTTCAAGCTTGTGGCTATGCATGAGCAGACGGTTTATCACTATTGCTTGAGAATGCTCGGTAATCCAGATGATGCCGTTGATTTGTTGCAAGAAGTCTTCATTAGTGTGTATCGCAGTTTAGAAGGCTTTCGTTTTGATAGTAGCTTTAAAACGTGGTTGATTAGGATTGCACATCGACGTTGTGTGGAATTTTATCGAAAACGTAAGGTGTTTGATCAAAGTAATGAAAGTGAATTGCAGCTTGAAACATGCACCAATTCGTGCCCTGAATTGAGTTTACAAAATAAGCAGCATAATCAGATTGTTATTTCTGCTTTGCAGACGCTGTCGAATGATCAGCGTTTAGTGATCGAACTTAAATTTTTTCAGTATTACACCTTTGAACAAATAGCCGAGCAGCTATTGGTGTCAACGAACACGATAAAGTCAAGATTTTACGCAGGGTTATCAAATCTAAAGCCTGTTTTGGAGAAGTATAATGACGAATGAACAACTTGAATCAATCTTTGAAGCTTGGCTAATCACTGGAGAATTAAGCGAGCAGGAGAGTAAAGCGTTACAAGCCGATCCTGTGTTTGCTGAGCGGTTTAAAGTCGCCCAAAGCATGCAATCTTTAAGTTCACGCTATCAAAATGACCCCGTACCGAGATGGGATAAACAAGCGACTTGGTTTGATAAAAACAACAAAGAAAGCGTGAATTGGTTTAACCGAGGAGTGGTTGTATGTTCAATGATATTGGTCACGTTTGTGGTTTTAAATACGCAGATTTATAGCTCATCTCAGGGAATTGAGGTGAGCTTTAACCCTATAAACACAGCAGAACGAGATCAATCACAATCAGAACAAATAGCCTTACTGAAAGAGATGTTATTAGAAGCACAAAAATCGAATCAGCAGCAAAGTTGGCAACTGGCGCAACAAGCTATCGATACGACTAGAAAAGAGCGTAGAGAAGACCTCAGTGCCTTAGTCGAGTATTTGAATGAGCAGCGAGTGCAAGATCAACAATTAATCAAACTCCAGCTCAATGATGTAGCAGAGCAAGTTGAGTTTCAAGAAAGCCATAAAATGGCTAATTTATTAACCGGAGAACAACAATGAAATTAATCATCAGTTTATTAAGTCTTAGCTTATTTAGCGCATCAGGTTTGGCCAGCGATACTTTGGATTTCTCGCCATTGAAACGTGAGATTCATATTATGGAAAATATCTTGAAGGCATCGGTAGCAACAGATAGAGAGCTAACTATCAGAGAGTTAAAAAGCAGCTATTTACTTGGACAAGGTATTCATTTTTCTATTCATGCGCGGGCATTCAATCAACGAGCGTTTTCTTTTGCGGGTTCGGATACAAATATGGCGCAATGGTTCGATTTTGATGCGAGTGATTTTGATCATCATGCATTTGCAGAGCAAGCTGAAGCGATTTCTAAACAATCTTTAGAAATCGCGATGGAATCAATTCACCAAGTGAGTGAGCAGATAAGAGATCTGGCTGAAAATGAACGAGAAATCGAGCATGATATTCGCTCCTTAGAGCGAGAAAAGAGAGATGTTGAGTTTGAGCGTCGTTTATCAGAAAAAGCCGATATTAAGCAACTGGAAAAACGCAAAGCAGACTTAGCACAACAAGTCGCACAGTTAGAAAAACAAAAAGCAGCTCTGAAAGAAGAAAAGCAAACGCTAAAGGCAAAAGCAACGAAAAATAAGCAGCAAAAGCAACAGGAGCAAGCACAAAAGAAACAAGCATCCATTAAGCAGCTAGAGCACACACTTTCTACTATGTTGTGTGACTATGGCGCAGGACTAAAGCACTTGCCAGAAAATGAATTTGTTAACTTTACATTAGTAAATGCAGGTCAGGACAATGAAGATTTAATTTATGTGTTTAATAAGCAAGATATTCAAAAATGTGTCATGACAAAAATTGATAAAAATAAATTATTAGCCGAAGCAAAGAAGTATGCATTTTAAGAAAAGCTGAAGGGAAGATATATTTAAAGCCGGTTCAGGCGGCTTTAAATATTGAGACTCGATTCTAGGGGCTGCTGATCTTTCGTGATGATTTTTGCAGCGAATTGTTGGGTATTTATACAATGCAGCGCTTTTGTGGTGTAGCGAGCTACACGAAAAAGCGATAACGCAGTAGAAATACCCTACAAACGCTGCCCGAAGGGTTCGGCTAAAAGCGTATTTCTCTTTGTTGAGCAGTATTTGCTTAGAATGACTAGGCTACACACTGCTCGTCGCGATAAAAACGCTTTTATCTCGAACAAAATTTGACCACGAAAGATCAACAGGCCCTAAACAGTTGCGCTCAACTTGTTATCGATTTTGAGGTTAGGTAAAAACAGTAAATAGACTAAAACAACTAAGTTAAAATACGGAATAAAGCCTAAAATGGTAAAGACTTTGGTGTGATAACCTTTTGTTTTTGCATTGATATAGCAATAATAGGCGATTAAAAGATTACAAATAATTAGTAAGCTAACAAAAATACTCATTATGTTTCCCTCGTTACTATGTCAATAGCTTTCTAGCAAACTAGAACAGAGTCATTTCTGTGCTATCAACTGATTTTTCCATAAACCTGAGTATAGCTAAGCGCGGATGAACTGCAGTAAAGCAAAGTGAATTTAAATGCTTTTTTTGTTAATTAAATGTTTTTCCTGTATTTATAATTTTTATTTTTTCAGCCAGATTATCAAAAGGAATAGGCCGTGAAATAAAGTAACCTTGGGCGTAGTCCACACCTATTTCTTTAAGTGAATCAAAGGTTTCTTTGTTTTCGACGAATTCAGCAACACACGTTTTGTTGAGTGAATGACTGATGTCTTTAATGGCATTTACTAGTGCTAAATCAATAGGGTCGTTGATCATATCCTTAACAAATGAGCCATCTATTTTCACTTGGCTAGCGGGCAGTTGTTTGAGGTAACTAAATGTACTGAATCCGGTGCCAAAATCATCAATCGAAAAGCTGCAGCCAAGCTTATTGAGTTTTTCGATCATGATTCGAGTGGCACTCAAATTACTAATACTGGCTGATTCTGTGATTTCAAATACGATGCGAGTTGGGTCAACACGGTAGTGCTTGAGGGCTGTTTCAATCGTAGCTAGCAAGGCATCATCACTAAAAGCTTGAGCGGATAAATTAATCGCAACTTTGTTCAGTGTTGGGGTTGAACCCACGCATTTAATTGCTTGCTTGACAACACAGTGATCAAGTAGATGAATATCCGATAACAGCTCAAGTGCAGGGATAAAATGATTGGGAAAGATGAGATCAGATTCGACTCTTAGCCGTGAAAGCGCTTCGAAATAGGCCACTTTCTGATCTTTAAAGCCCCAAATCGGTTGAAAAAAGATTTCCAGTTGCTCACTAATAATTGCGCTGCGTACTTGGTGGGCCCAGGCTAAATCAGCGAGCATTTTATTGCTGTCTACATCTTGTTCTGTATAACAATGTACTAAGTTACGACCGCGATTTTTAGCGACATATAAGGCAATGTCTGATTGTTTTAAACATTCACTCGCATCGCAGTTTTTGGCATTGATGAGGGTTAAACCAATCGAGCAACTAATTGAGTATTCCTGTCCTGGAGCCTGAAATTTATATTCCTCGACAGCATGGCATAATTGCTCGGCCAACAAATGTGCATCGAGTAACTCAGTGTGTTCCACTATGACAGCAAATTCATCCCCGCCAATGCGGCAAATAGTGCAACCTTCTTGGAGGTTTTTTTGAAATGTTTTAGCGATGTGTTTAAGTACTCTATCACCTTGCTGATGACCTTGGCTGTCGTTAATCACTTTAAAGTGATCTAAATCGATATAAATCAGCGCATGTTGATTTGGGCTATTAGCTGTTTCTAGGCATAGCTCATTGAGCTTAAGATCAAAAAAGTAGCGATTATGCAGTTTGGTTAATGTGTCATGGTGGGCAAGATGATGCAGCTGCAACTCTGCTTGTTTACGCTCATGAATATTATCAATGCTGACAGTGGCGCCAACAATCGTTTTATTGGCATAAATCGATTGCATGCGGCATTCAACCCAAATATGGTGGCCTTGCTGGTGTGCTAATTCGAGTTCGATCTTTTGTTGATCAAAAGTGCCCTGAAGTATTTGCTCGATATTTTGCATGACTAATGGTCTGAACTCAGCTTTGCAAAAATCTTGCAGAGGCTTTTTCATGACTTTTTTAAGTGAAAAGCCAGTGAGGTGCTCCCATGCTGGATTAATAAAAATAATCTCACCAGCAGAGTCAAGTTCAAGCACCACAGTATTTAAGTGCAGTAAAATCCGTTGATGGGCTGAATACAGCTCTTTATAGCGGCTTTGGCTATGACTGAGTTGCTCTACTTTTTCAGCAAATTCGGCATAACTGGCCATAAAATCTTCACGCCGTGCGGCTTGGTGACAAATTCGATTTAATAACGATTCATTGTACGGGGTACGAGCAAAATCAGTAATCCCCGATAGTAACAGTTGCTCAGCAAAATCAGCTTCTTGGTTTTCAATAATCATCACCACCGCTTGATTGGGCTTATAACTGAGTAAGCGTTGCCCGAGAGCTTGTGCATCTAAACCATCATGAATGGTATCAATTAATACGATGGCAAAATGATGTTGATGGAATAAATCAATTGCGGTCCGTGCATCTTTCACATGAGTAATCTGAAATGACTCGCGTAGATAAAAATCAATTTGTTCGGAATCTTGCTCGTTGGGCTCGACCAACAGTAACTCTAAACGACTACTTTTTGTTAAATGGCTGGATAATACATTGGCCAAAATACGGGGCAGTTTATTTATTTGTTCATAAGGTAACACCGCATCAATACCATAAGCGCGAGCGGTGGTTTCGGCAATACGTTCACAATAAGTGGGTGGAGTGAGCAAAATAGGGGTGTTTTTGGGTGTTTTTAAAAGGCCTGAGCGGACCATGCGCGCAAAGCGCCAGCCATCGATTTTACCAATATCTAATCCGGTAATAATCAGGTCAACGGCATTTTGTTTCAATAGCGTTAAGGCCGAGCGGCTATCTCGTACTTCGAGTAATTCAAATACATCTAATGGCAACAATGCACGTTTGATTGAATTGCGTTGTTTTAAATTTGAATTAATTAATAACAGCTTAAGCTGACCTGACATTCATTAAACCTCGATTTAGCCTACCCACATATTTGGCAGGAATGAGCCTAGCTAGATTAATGTTATTTTAGCTCTCAGACAAGCCTAATGCGCTTAGGACGCAATTAACTTGATTTAGCCCCTTTGAATCACTAGACTTGGCGCGATTTTAACCTATGAGGATGTATAAAATGCGCGTTGCTGACTTTAGCTTTGATTTGCCAGATGAGTTAATTGCTCGTTTTCCAAAAGAAGAGCGAACAAGTAGTCGTTTACTGAAAATGAATGGCGATACGGGTGAGATAGTACATCATGTATTCAGTGACATTATTGATTTTATTACTCCAAACGATTTATTGGTTTTTAACAATACCAAAGTTATCCCGGCTCGTATGTTTGGTCAAAAGGAATCGGGAGGAAAGGTTGAAGTTTTGGTCGAACGTGTGCTGAATGAGCATAGCGTGCTTGCTCACGTGCGTGCGAGTAAGTCACCCAAAGAAGGTGCGGTGCTGACACTTGAAAACAGTGCCAAAGCAACCATGGTGCAACGTCACGGTGAGTTATTTGAGTTGAAGTTTCACGGCGGTAAGAATGTTCTTGATGTCCTAGAGAGTATCGGGCACATGCCTTTGCCACCGTATATCGACCGTCCTGACAACGACGCTGATCGCAAGCGTTATCAAACTGTATATGGTGAAAAACCAGGTGCCGTTGCAGCCCCGACCGCAGGGCTACATTTTGATGAAAAGCTGATGGCCGCTCTAACAGAAAAAGGCATCGAAATGGCCTTTATTACATTGCATGTCGGTGCGGGTACGTTTCAACCAGTTCGCGTCGATAACATTGATGAGCACATCATGCACTCTGAATATATCGAAGTGCCTGATGAGGTGGTTGCAGCTATTGCGAAAACTAAAGCTCGCGGTGGTCGTGTGATTGCCGTTGGCACCACATCCGTTCGCTCATTAGAATCGGCAGCAAAACAATCTAACGGGCCACTAAAAAGCTATTTTGGTGATACGGATATCTTTATTTATCCAGGTTATGAATTTCAAGTGATTGATATGATGATCACTAATTTCCATCTTCCTGAATCAACATTAATCATGTTAGTGAGTGCTTTTTCTGGGCAAGAGCACATTATGAATGCTTATAAAGTTGCCATAGAAGAGCAATACCGCTTTTTCTCTTACGGTGATGCAATGCTGCTAAGCCCGCAAAACAAAAAATAAGCACTATAGCTCTGATACCAAGTGGCGCAATGCCACTTGGTAAAAACTTCCTTTTGAGCTCTTTAAATCCTTGAGCTTGGCCTCATATCAATAGCAATAAATTTGCAAACCATGTAGAATCGCTCGATTATTTTTAACGCGAATTGTTGGCTAAATCAGCGGATTTTGCCCGATTGAGCGAGATTTAGTCGGACTGTTTTTCCGGCGCATGAGGTTACTATGAAATTTGAATTAGATTGTACTGACGGTAAAGCACGTCGCGGTCGATTGATTTTTGATCGTGGAGTAGTTGAAACTCCTGCATTTATGCCTGTTGGTACATACGGCACAGTTAAAGGCATGACGCCTGATGAAGTAAAAGAAACAGGTGCGCATATCTGTTTAGGCAATACCTTCCATTTAATGCTGCGTCCTGGCACTGATATCATTAAACAACATGGTGATTTGCACGAATTTATGAATTGGGATAAGCCAATTTTGACCGATTCAGGCGGCTTCCAAGTCTTCAGCTTAGGTGATTTACGCAAAATCACTGAAGAAGGTGTGTTATTCCGTTCACCTGTCAACGGTGAAAAAATCATGTTATCACCTGAAAAATCAATGGAAGTGCAACGTGATTTAGGCTCAGACATCGTGATGATTTTTGACGAATGTACGCCTTATCCTGCTACAGAAAAAGAAGCCAAAGATTCGATGGAGTTATCACTTCGTTGGGCGAAACGTTCTAAAGAAGCGCATGGCGACAATCCATCAGCTTTATTCGGTATTATTCAAGGCGGAATGTATCCTGAGTTGCGTGCTGTGTCACAGCAAGGGCTAGAAGACATTGGCTTTGATGGTTATGCATTAGGTGGTTTGTCGGTGGGTGAACCAAAAGAAGACATGGTCAATATTCTTGATCATTGCGCCTATAAAATGCCTGAAAACAAACCTCGTTATTTAATGGGGGTGGGTAAACCTGAAGATATCGTTGAAGCTGTGCGTCGCGGTATTGATATGTTTGACTGTGTGATGCCAACCCGTAATGCTCGTAATGGTCATTTATTTGTCACCAACGGAGTGATAAAAATCCGTAACGCAGTACATAAAACCGATCCGGGTCCATTAGATGCTGAATGTGACTGCCATACATGTAAAAATTATTCACGTGCTTATTTACATCACTTAGATAAATGTAATGAAATTTTAGGTGCGCGTCTTAATACCATTCATAACTTGCGTTATTATCAACGCATTATGCAAGGTTTACGTGATGCAATTGCTGCGGGCGAATTAGATGCATTTGTTACTGATTTTTATGAAAAAATCGGTAAGCCAGTCCCTGAGTTAAAACAAGTTTAAAACCTAATAAAAAATTATATTTTAGTATTAAGAGGAAGTTATGAGTTTATTTATATCAAGTGCTTATGCCGCAGATGCACCAGCTCCAGCCGGTGGTGGTATGGAAATGTTAATCATGCTAGCCATCTTTGGTTTAGTGTTTTATTTCTTAATTTATCGTCCACAGGCCAAGCGTGTTAAAGATCACAAAGATTTAATGGGCGCGTTAAGTAAAGGTGACGAAGTACTTACAACGGGTGGCTTAGTGGGTAAAATCTCAAAAGTTGCTGATGATAAAGATTTTGTAGTCATTGCGCTTAATGATCAAACTCAAGTAACAGTACAAAAAGCAGCTGTTTCAGCTGTATTGCCAAAAGGCACAATGAAAGCGCTATAAAAACAATAATAAAGGACGTAAACCGTGAATAAGTACCCTGTATGGAAGTACTTATTGGTTTTAGTAGTATTGGCTGCAGGCTTGTTGTATGCCACTCCAAATATGTATGGTCGTGATCCGGCCATACAAGTTTCTGGAGTACGTGGAGCAAGCGCTGATTTAGCTGTATTAGATAAAATCAATACCGTATTAAAAGAAAACAATTTAGAAGTTAAATCAACAGTACTTGAAAACGATCAGGTATTAGTGCGTTTTAAAAGTGTTGAAACACAATTACAAGCGCAAGATTTATTACGAGATAGCTTAGGTACTGGTTATATCTCTGCGATTAGCATGTCACCTTCAACCCCTGAGTGGTTAAAAAGCTTAGGTGGTGCGCCCATGAAGTTGGGTCTGGATTTAAGTGGTGGTGTTCACTTCACTATGGAAGTGGATATGGATACTGCAATGGAAAACACACTTGAACAAATGCATCAAGATTTCCGCAGTGATCTTCGAGAAGAGAAAATTCGCTATAAAACAGTGCGTCGTGTTTCGGGCTCTGCTGAAATTCAAATTGTTTTACGTGACCAAGAAACAAAAGATGAAGCTGAACGTTTCTTAAAAGGCCGTTACCGCGATCTGATTTTTGCTGATGATCGTAGCAATGAGTTCGGTTTGGTTGCGAGCATGAGCGATCAAAAAGTGCAGGCCACTCGCGATTATGCTATCAAGCAAAATGAAACCATTATTCGTAACCGTGTAAATCAAATTGGTGTTGCAGAGCCGATCGTTCAGCGTCAGCAAGCCGCGGGTCGCATTATTGTGCAATTACCGGGTATTCAAGATACTGCACGAGCCAAAGAAATTTTAGGGGCGACGGCGACACTTGAGTTCCGTGAAGTGGATGAATCAGCTGATGTGCGTGATGCCGCGGCTGGACGAGTGCCACCGGGCTCTGAAATTATCATGGCTCGCCAAGGCTACCCAGTGTTACTGAAAAAGCGCCTTATTCTTGCGGGAACGCATATTACTGGTGCGCAATCTGGTATGGATGAATATCAACGCCCTCAAGTGAATATTTCACTCGATAGTAAAGGTGGCTCAAAAATGGCTGCATTTACTAAAGGAGCAATTGGTAAACGCATGGCAACTGTCTTCACTGAATATAAGCCGTCAGGCAAAGTAGATGAAAATGGTAAAGCTCTGCCGCCAATCAAGATTGAAGAAGTCATCAATGTCGCAACGATTCAAGCTCGATTAGGGCGTTCGTTCCGTATTACCGGAATTGATAACCCAGCTGAAGCGCATAACTTAAGTATGTTACTTCGAGCTGGTGCGTTAGTGGCGCCAATTCAAATTGTTGAAGAGCGTACAGTTGGACCAAGCTTAGGTGCTGAGAATATCGAAAAAGGTCTCACCGCTGTGGTACTTGGCTTTATATTCGTTCTGACCTTTATGCTTATTTACTATAAAGGATTTGGTCTGGTTGCTAACTTAGCGCTGGCGGCTAACTTGGTCTTGATTGTAGGTGTGATGTCGTTAATTCCAGGTGCAGCATTAACGCTTCCGGGGATTGCCGGTATCGTATTAACAGTCGGTATGGCTGTTGATGCCAATGTGCTTATATTTGAGCGTATCCGAGAAGAGTTAGCAGAAGGACGCAGTCCTCAGCAAGCGATTCACTTTGGTTACGACAGCGCCTTTAGTACTATTTTTGATGCCAATATCACTACACTAATAGCGGCGATTATTTTGTTCGCTGTCGGTACTGGCCCGATTGCTGGCTTTGCGGTTACGTTGGCAATAGGTATTGTTACTTCGATGTTTACTGCAATTGTCGGTACTCGTGCGGTAATCAACTTAGTACTAGGTGGTAAGCGCCTAGATAAACTTTCTATTTAAGGGTCGATGATGCAATTATTAAAAATTAAAGATACCTTAAATTTCATGTCCATTCGTAAGTTGACCATGGCATTTTCTGCGTTATTGATTATCGCATCGATTGTGTCTATGTCAGTACGAGGCTTAAATTTTGGCCTTGATTTTACTGGTGGTACCGCGGTTGAAGTCGGTTTTGCACAGCCTGCGCAAATTGACAAAGTCCGTGCTGCGTTGGCTGAAAACGGCTTTGCAGATGCGTCTGTGCAGTTATTTGGTTCAAGCCAAGAAGTGCTTGTACGTTTAGCCCCTCGTGGTGCTGAAGTATCAGCTGCGATGATTGGTAATGACATGATGGCCGCGATTCAAACTCAATACCCCGATGCACAAATGCGTCGCATTGAGTTTGTTGGCCCAAGTGTGGGTGAGGACTTAAAAGAGCAGGGTGGCCTAGCAATGCTAACAGCCCTAATCTGTATCCTTATTTATGTTGCGATGCGTTTTGAATGGCGTTTTGCTGTAGGCGCGGTCGCCGCACTTGCTCACGACGTTATTATTACGATGGGTTTATTTTCTATATTAGGCCTTGAGTTTGACTTAACCGTGCTTGCGGCCATTTTGGCGGTAATCGGTTACTCGCTCAATGATACGATTGTTGTTTCTGATCGTATCCGCGAAAACTTTCGTAAAGTTCGCATTGACGATACCATTGAAATTATCAATATCTCTTTAACACAAACATTAAATCGTACACTAGTAACATCAATTACTACGTTACTAGTATTGGTTGCATTGTTTGTTTGGGGTGGACAGATTATTCATGGTTTCGCGACAGCACTTTTATTTGGTGTTTTTATTGGTACATACTCTTCAGTTTATGTTGCCAGCTCCGTTGCGATCAGCATGGGGATCAGTAAAGAAGATCTCATCCCTGTTGAAGTCGAAAAAGAAGGGGCTGAATTTGATAATATGCCGTAAGGGTATTGTGTAATTCGCTCCTAAAATGCCACTTCATTTGGAGTGGCATTTTTTATGTTCGTTAATCAGACAGAACTTGTCTATGGTTGATATTTAGTGAGTGCAAATAATAATTTTATTTGTAATAATGAAAACCATTCTCAATAACATTAAGTGTCTAAAATGAAAAAACTCTTTCCTTTGATGTTCGCAATGACGTTAACAGCTTGTAGTGAGCCAACACCTGTGGCCAGTACTGAACAAATTAATCAACTCTCTCAGCTTGATATTTATAAAACAGCTACAAAAGAGTTAGTGGCGTTGATTAAATCGGCTAAGCAAGATTCTGAAGTTGAGCTTCATGCTAAAACGCTTGTTGATATCTCAAAAGTCATTATTGATGATTTTATTGTTGTGTATCCTCAATGTAAGGAGTATTTAGGTGCTTTAACAGCTGCTGCTGATACTATCCATACTTTACCGCTTGAAGAAATTGAAAGCGGCTATCATGCCGATGGAAAATTGCCTAAATTTAGCGATCCAAATTGTTATCACGCTAAAGATTTATTAGTTCACCCAGCAACAGTACAGGCGATGGCTAAACTAGGTTTGAGTGATCCGGCATTGCGTGAAAAAGCCGAGCATGAGCTAATTGAAGTATTAGCGCACTTCTCTCAGGTTGAGACAGTGTTAGGAAAAGGTTAATCACCTTTTAAAAGAAATTAAATGAGCCGCAAGGCTCTTTTTTTTGCCATAAAATTGTCATTATCTGCTGATACATTCGGGCTTCATTGCAGGTGTAGGAGTAATAGGTAATGAATGTGACTGACCAACAAAAGCTAACAACTCTGTTGTTTGAGCAAACAATTAGCACGGTATTTCAACCTATTTTTGATCTATCTAACAAAACAATTTTAGGATATGAAGCGCTTTCTCGAGGGCCAAAAGGGCATGATTTTGAAATGCCGATCACGCTCTTTCAAGCTGCAGAGCAGTTTGGGAAGGTCGCTGAGTTAGAGTTACTCTGCCGACGTACTGCAATTAAAAACTTTGCGCAATTACAGTTGCAAGGTCAGTTATTTTTAAATGTGAGCCCTCGCACGCTTCTGGATCCCTGCCATAAAAAAGGTGAAACGCTCCAGCTTATTGAAGCGTATGGGCTAAAAGCATCCCAAGTGGTGATTGAGGTGACTGAACAGCATGAAGTCGATAACCCGCAATTATTACAACAAACTTTGGCTTATTATCGAGATTTAGGTTTTACCATTGCCATTGATGATTTAGGTGCTGGGCATTCTGGGCTGCGCAAGTGGTCAGAACTCAACCCGGATATTGTTAAAATAGATAAATATTTTATCGATCACTGTCATCAAAGCGTGGTTAAAAAAGAGTTTTTAAAATCCATTATTGAGCTTGCTAAGGCAACGAATACAGCGGTGATAGCAGAGGGGATTGAACATGATCATGAACTGCAATTATTGCTCGAATTAGGCATTGTTTTCGCGCAGGGTTATTTATTGGAGCGACCAACAGCCAAACCTTCAAAAACGTTTAATCAACACTTGTTCCATCATGCAAAGTTTAAAAGCAAGGCCAGTGAGCTTGATAATTACCAACTGATAGGCTCTTTGGTTGAGTGCTATCCAACGTTATTGGATTCGTGTTCATGTCAGCAGGTGCAAAATAACTTTGAGCGCGATAAAAGCCTAACCAGTTTAGCGGTATTGAACGCGCAGAGGCAGCCAATAGGTATGATCCATCGCGATCAACTCGCAGAAATATTTGCCGCGCCTTATGGTCAAGCTTTATATGGTAAAAAAAGTGTGTTGACTGTGATGGAGCCGCAGCCTTTGATTGTTGATACCCATCAGTCGCTGGATGTCGTGAGTCAGCAAATAACGGACTTTGATTTTGATATTCGCCGCCACATAGTGGTCACCGAATTAGGTGAATATCGCGGGTTAGTACCACTTCGCAAGATACTTAAACATATTACGGATCAAAAAGTTCGTCACGCACAGCATGCCAACCCACTGACTATGCTACCGGGTAATGTTGCGATCACAGAATCGATAGAGCAACGGATCAAACATCAAACTTCATTTCATCTTGCATATGTCGATTTAAACCACTTCAAGCAATTTAATGATTTATACGGTTACGCAAGTGGGGATGCCGTCATAAAATTATTAGCCAATGTGATTAGAGAATGCACAAAAGAAAGTGAAGGGTTTGTTGGCCATATTGGTGGTGATGATTTTATGGTCATTTTTGATCATGATGGGGCGCAGCAAATCTGCCGGGATATTATTGAAAAGTTTGAGCATCAATCGCAATCGTTTTTTACTCCAACACACATTGAAGCCGGAGGTTATTGGGCTACAAACCGCGAAGGGCAAAAGCAATTTGTGCCTTTGCTGACTCTTTCTATTGGTTTAGTGAATCCAGATTTGCAGTATTGTGAAAATAGCCATCAAGTTTCTGCGTTAGCGACTGATGCAAAAAAAGAAGCGAAACGGTATCGGCAAAGTTATTTATTTACCTGCAATCGCCGTAAACCATCTATGCCTTCTATGGATGTTGAACGTGTGAGTGGGCTAAATTAGATCAATCACCCCTAAATACTCCTTTACCTTTGCCTTTCAACAGGTTAATTTTTGACTAGCAGACAGAGGCAAGGTAGCAAGTATGATGAAAAATATCTTAGCGGTAATGGCGCTGATGGGGGCGTTTAATAGCCTGATAGTGCATGCAACAGTTGTCAAAGTAGCTCAAGAGCAACGGGTGTTATATCAACGTGATGACTACCTTGCGAAGATATTAATCCAAGCGCTTAAAACCGCGCAGTATCCTGCAGAATTTCAATACATTGATGTTCATCCGCACCAACAACGTACGTTATTAATGTTAAGCCAAGGAAAAGTGGATATTCATTGGAGCATGACCAGCTCTGCACGCGAACAGTTGGCCATCCCAATCCGAGTGCCGTTATTTAAAGGGCTAATTGGTTGGCGCGTTTTGTTAATCAATGAAGCGAGGGCGGCGCAATTTCTACCCATCAACACACCAGAGCAGCTTAAACCTCTTCGTGCACTGCAAGGTCATGACTGGCCTGATACAAAAATTTTAACGCAAAATGGCTATGCGGTGATGCCGCATGTTAACTATGAAAGTATGTTTGGATTATTGGTGCGTGGCCGTGGTGATTATTTTCCTCGCTCTGTGATTGAAGTGCAGTCTGAGTTAGCAGTCAGAGAGTCATTACCATTAATGATTGAGCCTCATCTTATATTAAAATATCCAACCGCCTTTTACTTTTTTGTGAATCAAGATAAACCTGAGCTTGCTTTAGCATTAGAAAAGGGGTTATTGATGATGCATCAAAATGGTGAGTTTAATCGTATTTTTGAGCAGTACTTTGCAGACTTTTTATCGCAGTTGAACTTAGCTTCACGTCTTGTTTTTGAATTAGAAAATACCAATTTACCCGATACAACCCCACTTATGCGCAAAGAGCTGTGGTTTCAACCTAATGAAGGGCAATAAAAAAGAGCCAATCGGCTCTTTTTTATGATTCAACTAACGGTCAATTACTTAACGAAGTAATGACTCTGTTAGATGAGGGCGCATTTCTTTTACCATGCTTTGTGATAGTTTAGGTCCACCACAAACGATATTGCCGCTGACATCAGCGTTGTTGCCACCTGCAAAGTCAACGACCATGCCACCGGCTTCTTTTAGAATCAACACACCTGCTGCGCTTTCCCAAGGTTTTAAGCCGATTGCGAAATAACCGTCAGAACGTCCTGCTGCAACATATGCTAAATCAAGAGCTGGACAACCTGCATTACGGATATCAGTCGCGTGAACAAATAAAGCATTGAACGCTTTGCTATAAGCTTCAAGGTGTTGTTTATGACGATAAGGGGCGGTAGTCGCTAATACTGTACCTGCTAAATCATTTGATTTAGTCACACGGATACGTTTGCTGTTAAGTTGTGCGCCTTGGCCACGGCTAGCAGAGAATACTTCACCACGGATTGGATCGTAGATAACAGCCTGTTCGATACGGCCTTTGACTTTTAAAGCAACAGAAACTGCAAAGTGAGGTAATCCTTTAACGAAATTAGTTGTGCCGTTAATTGGATCGATTACCCATAGGTTATCGCTATCAGTTCCTTTGTGTTCACCGAGTTCTTCGCCAACAATTGAGTGTGTTGGGTAGGCTTTTAAAATTGTGTCACGAATGACTGCTTCTGCTTCTTTATCGATATTGGTCACTAAGTCATTAGTGCCTTTTTGAGTTATCTCAAGTTTGCTTAAATCTTCACAAGCGCGAAGAATTACTTTACCAGCATTACGCGCAGCACGAACCGCAATGTTTAACATTGGATGCATAGAATTACCTATAGGTTGTAAAAGAACAAATTCAAATCATTTCAGCCGGCGTATTCTAGCGATTTTTATTGCAAAGTAAACCATAAAGAGAGTTTTATTTTGATTAATAATTAACCGGTCAATTGCTGCAATAGCGCACAGAAGGGCGATTCTGTTTGGTGGTTTACAATAGCCTTGTGTTAGAATTGAGATAGAAATTTTAGTTAGGGTATTTAAGTTAATGTTATTGAATGAAGTTAGAATTGTTTTAGTCAATACCTCGCACACCGGTAATATTGGTTCGGCTGCACGCGCAATGAAAACCATGGGGATCGATAAGTTATATTTAGTTGATCCGGTTAATCAAATCGACAGCCATGCATCAGCACTTGCTGCGGGCGCGACAGATGTCCTTGGAAATGCAGTCGTGGTTGATACATTGGCAGAAGCTATTGCTGATTGTTCGCTAGTGATTGGTACAAGTGCACGTTCACGTACATTATCTTGGCCTATGGTTGAACCTCGTGAATGTGGTGAAAAACTCATAAACGAAGCAGCAAATGGACCGGTAGCGCTGGTATTTGGTCGTGAAAACAGCGGGCTGACAAATGAAGAATTACAGATGTGTCACTATCATGTTTGCATTCCAGCCAACCCTGAATACAGCTCTTTAAACCTCGCGATGGCGGTGCAAACTCTGTGTTATGAAACGCGCATGGCATTTTTGCAACAGCAAGATAAACCCGTTGTTGAAGATGAAACTGTGTATCCAAGTTCTCAGCAATTAGAGTTATTTTACGAACATTTACAAAAAACACTCGAAAAAACAGGCTTTATCATTAAGCAACATCCCGGCATGGTGATGACCAAATTACGCCGATTATTCAACCGTGCTCGTCCTGAAGAAATGGAGCTGAATATTCTACGCGGCATGTTGACATCCGTTGATAAATTAGAAAAGCAGCTTAATAAGTCTGAATCTGATAAATAACGAGTAGTAAAGTAGTTGCAAATAAGAGCTTGTTTATAATTTTTGTGCATGCAATCAATGTGGATCAATGCCGTGATGCTTTGATAGCACAAAGAAACCACCAAGGGCTACAGTATGTTTGAAAGAATTAAAGAAGACATAAATAGTGTGTTTGCTCGCGATCCTGCAGCGCGAAATTTTTGGGAGGTCTTGTTTAATTCTCCTGGTTTGCATGCTTTGTGGTTTTATCGTCTCAATAATAAGTTGTGGCGTTCTGGTTGGTTCTTTTTGGCACGAACAAGCTCGACGATTGCCCGTTGGTTAACTGGTATTGAAATTCATCCTGGTGCAACTATAGGACGGCGGTGTTTTATTGATCATGGCATGGGAGTGGTGATTGGTGAAACTGCTGAAATTGGCGATGATGTGACTCTTTATCATGGAGTCACGTTAGGTGGCACAAGTTGGCAAGCAGGAAAACGTCATCCGACTCTTCGTGATAACGTGGTTGTGGGAGCGGGAGCTCAGATTTTAGGTCCTATCGAGATAGGCCAAGGTGCCAAAGTGGGGTCAAACTCCGTGGTGGTGAAAAATGTTCCAAGCCAAGCCACCGTGGTTGGGATCCCTGGGCGAATAGTTAAAGAAGTCACGCACATTTCCGATGCGGATTTACAAGCAAGTCAGCAACGTGCAGCCATTGCAGAGAAATATGGCTTTGATGCTTATGCTGTCTCGGCCGATAATCCGGATCCGGTTGCAAACTCAATCGGCCGTATGTTGGATCACATTCATTTACTCGATGCGAAAATCAATGAAATGAGTTCGGCATTGAATTCCCTAGGAGCCAATGTTTGTGAACAGCAACTGCCTGCACTGAACCTTGATGATGAAGATTTCTGTAATGCTGAACGCTTGGCAAAGAAACAGCGTCAGCAAGAGATAAATCAGTTTGACCCCAAGATATAACCTTTACGCTAAATATATAGCAAAAATGCTTAAGGATAATACTTGACTAAATTAGTCAGGTATATAAAATCACTGTTATAGAATACCTGACTAATTTAGTCAGGTAATAGTCGCAAGAACAGATAATACTTGACTCTTTTAGTCAGGTTATTAAAATTCGCGCTCTTAATATACTTATCAGTGAGGTCAACATGAAGTTAACATCCAAAGGACGATACGCAGTTACTGCTCTCCTTGATGTCGCGCTACATACCAATGTTGGCCCAGTATGCCTTGCTGAAATTTCAGAACGCCAAGAAATCTCTCTCTCATATCTTGAACAATTGTTTGCTCGTTTACGTAAACAAGGTTTAGTACGTTCAATTCGAGGCCCTGGTGGTGGTTATTTACTCGGTAAAGAAGCCAGTGAAATATCGGTAGGTGATGTGATTAGTGCCGTGGATGAATCAGTTGACGCTACGCGTTGTCACGGCGAAGGCGGATGTCAAAAAGGCGTGCGCTGTCTAACACATTCTCTGTGGACTGATTTAAGTATTCGAATCGAAGATTTTTTAAATAATATTACTTTAGCTGAACTCGTTGCCAAAGGTGACGTACAAGAAGTGGCTATTCGCCAGGACAAATCAGTCCAAGAGGCGCTCAAGCAGTTAGAGAATATTCAAGTTAGCTGTCAACTCTAAGCAGGACTGGAGCACAAAGAAATATGAAGTTACCAATTTATTTAGATTATGCTGCCACAACACCGGTCGATCCTCGTGTTGCAGAAAAAATGATGCAATGCCTGACAATGGACGGTAACTTTGGTAATCCAGCATCACGTTCTCATCGTTTTGGTTGGCAAGCTGAAGAAGCAATTGATCAAGCTCGTCACGATATCGCAGCCCTTATCAATGCAGATCCTCGTGAGATTGTTTTCACTTCAGGTGCAACAGAATCAAATAACTTAGCAATTAAAGGTGCAGCTAATTTTTATAGTAAAAAAGGCAAGCACGTTATTACCGCTAAAACAGAACATAAAGCCGTTTTAGATACATGTCGTGAATTAGAGCGTCAAGGGTTTGAAGTGACGTACATGGATGTTGAAGACAATGGCTTGCTTGATTTAGATAAACTTGCAGCAACAATGCGTGACGATACGGTACTTGTCAGCATCATGCATGTAAATAATGAATTAGGTGTCGTACAAGATATCGCTAAAATTGGCGAAATGTGCCGCGAACGCAAAATTATGTTCCACGTTGATGGCGCGCAAAGTGCGGGTAAAATCGATGTTGATTTACAAGCATTGAAAGTTGATTTCATGTCTTTTTCAGCACATAAAATTTATGGTCCAAAAGGCATTGGCGCATTATATGTTCGTCGTAAGCCTCGTGCTCGCTTAGAAGCGCAAATGCACGGTGGTGGACATGAGCGTGGGATGCGTTCTGGCACGTTACCAACTCACCAAATTGTGGGTATGGGCGAAGCATTCCGTATCGCGAAAGAAGATTTTGCAGTGGATCACGCTCGCATTGAGACATTGCGTCAGCGTTTGATTGATGGCGTGATGGATATTGAAGAAGTGTACTTCAATGGTACTCAAGAGCAATCTGTACCAGGCATTGTCAACATCAGCTTCAACTACATTGAAGGTGAATCACTGTTAATGGCGCTTAAAGATATTGCCGTTTCTTCTGGTTCAGCCTGTACATCGGCAAGTTTAGAGCCGTCTTATGTTTTACGTGCATTAGGCCGCAATGACGAACTTGCACACAGTTCAATTCGTTTCAGTATTGGTCGTTTTACCACTGAAGAAGAAATTGACTACACAGTAAACCTAATTAAAGGGTCAATCAGCCGTCTACGTGAAATGTCGCCATTATGGGAGATGTTTAAAGAGGGTATCGATTTAGACTCAGTTGAGTGGGCAGCACATTAAACCTAACACGGTGTGATTAAGCAATGGTCACACTTTGCATGAATAGCAGGTATTGAGGTAATTAAACATGGCTTACAGCGATAAAGTATTAGATCACGTTGCAAATCCACGTAACGTGGGTGCGTTTGATAAAAACGATCCGTCAGTAGCAACGGGTATGGTTGGCGCACCAGCATGTGGTGACGTAATGAAACTGCAAATTAAAGTATCTGAAGACGGTATTATTGAAGATGCGAAGTTCAAAACCTATGGCTGTGGAAGTGCAATCGCTTCTTCATCGTTAGTGACTGAATGGGTCAAAGGTAAAACACTCGATCAAGCATCTGAAATCAAAAACACCGATATCAGCGCTGAATTAGAGTTACCTCCAGTAAAAATTCACTGTTCGATTTTGGCTGAAGATGCCATTCAAGCAGCAATTTCAGATTACAAAAGTAAGCACGGTAAATAAGAGATTTTTATGGCAATCACATTGACAGATTCAGCGGTTAATCGCGTTCGCACCTTTTTAGAAAATCGTGGCAAAGGCATTGGTTTACGAGTGGGTATTAAGACAACAGGTTGTTCAGGCCTTGCTTATGTCCTTGAGTTCGTAGATGAATTAGCCGAAGGCGACGAAATGTTTGAAAAAGACGGTGTAACGGTCATTGTTGATGCAAAAAGTCTTGTTTATATCGATGGCACTGAGCTCGATTTTGTTAAAGAAGGGCTCAATGAAGGGTTTAAATTTAATAACCCAAATCAAAGTGGCGAATGTGGTTGCGGTGAAAGTTTCACTGTCTAATTTGATCTTTTAAGCTGCCAATGTCATTAAGCCCTCACCCTAAGGTTAGGGCTTTGTCCTTTTTGAAATAGGAAGTAATAAAGTTAATGCGTTATTTTGAACTCTTTTCATTGCCTGTTAATTACCAAGTTGATTTAACTGTATTGAATGCTCATTACCTCGAACTTCAAAAGGTCATCCATCCTGATAAATTCGCCAACCATAGCGAAAAAGATCAGCGCTTGGCGGTACAAAAAGCGGCTGAAATTAATGATGCATTGCAAACCTTAAAACATCCTCTTAAACGTGCAGAGTACATGCTTGCTGAACGCGGTGTTGATATTCGTGCAGAGCAACAAACGCTGCAAGATCCTTTGTTTTTAATGCAACAAATGGAATTACGCGAAGCGCTCGAAGACTTGCCAACCGCAACGGATCCTGATGCCGCCATTACTGAGTTCGAGAATGATATTAAAATATTAATGGTCGAACTCAATCAGCAATTATTAGCACTTATTAACAGCACAGAGATAAATGAGCTTGAGCAAGCAGCGGATGTGGTGCGTAAACTGAAATTTGTTTATAAATTGAAAGATGAGCTGGCACGCATTGAAGATTCATTATTTGAAGACTAAAGAGTAAGAATTATATTATGGCATTATTGCAAATCGCTGAGCCGGGGCAGAGCGCGGCACCTCACGAACATAAATTAGCTATTGGAATTGATTTAGGCACTACCAACTCTTTAGTCGCAACAGTTCAAAGTGGACAAGCCAAAGTACTAAGTGATCTGAGTGGCTCAAGTATGTTGCCCTCGGTTGTTGCGTATGAACAAAACGGTATTTTAGTAGGCTCCGATGCTCAAGAGCGTTCAGCGATGGACCCGGAAAATACGCTGATTTCGATTAAGCGTTTTTTGGGGAAATCTTTAACTGACATTAAAACACGCTACCCTGAATTACCGTATCAACTGTCGGAAAATCAAGGTAATTTGACTATTCATACCCGTCAGGGGGATGTCAATCCAATCCAAGTTTCGAGTGAAATCTTAAAAGTGCTTAAACAGCGCGCTACAGATTCATTTGCTGGTGAGGATATTTTAGGAGCCGTAATCACAGTTCCAGCTTATTTTGATGATGCACAGCGCCAAGGCACAAAAGATGCAGCTGAATTAGCGGGTTTGAATGTTTTACGCCTTTTAAACGAGCCCACCGCAGCTGCCGTTGCTTATGGTTTAGATTCAGGTCAAGAAGGGCTGATTGCTGTCTATGATTTAGGTGGTGGTACGTTTGATATTTCTATTTTACGTTTACACCAAGGCATTTTTGAAGTGTTAGCCACAGGCGGAGATTCCAGCTTAGGTGGTGATGATTTTGATGCCTTGCTCGTTGAGCATTTTAAGCAACAAACCGGTGTAACAGAGCTTGATGCAAAAACATCGCGTTTATTTAGCAATAAAGCACGTGCCTGTAAAGAAGCACTGACTAATTACAACTCAATCAATGTTGGACTTGAATTTAATGGCCAATCCCATGTTGTGGTTGTTGATAAGCCTTTGTTTAATGAATTGGCGATGCCATTAGTGAAACAAACTTTACGAGCCTGTCGCCGAGCATTAAAAGATGCTGAGATTGAAAAAGAAGATATTCTTCAGGTTGTGATGGTTGGTGGCTCCACTCGCATGCCGATTGTTCGTGAACAAATCGGTGAGTTTTTTGATAAAGAACCCCTGACATCAATCGATCCCGATCGTGTTGTGGCCATTGGTGCTGCAATCCAAGCGGATGTACTAGTTGGCAACAAACCTGATTCGGACATGTTATTGCTTGATGTGTTACCTTTGTCGTTAGGGCTTGAAACCATGGGGGGGTTAGTTGAAAAAATTATTCCTCGCAATACCACCATTCCTGTCGCTCGAGCACAAGAATTTACAACATTTAAAGATGGCCAAACAGCTATGTCTTTGCATGTTCTGCAAGGCGAACGTGAGCTAGTCACTGATTGTCGCTCATTAGCTAAATTTAGCTTGAAGGGCATACCGCCCATGACCGCGGGGGCCGCGCATATTCGCGTGACGTTTAAGGTGGATGCTGATGGTATTTTAAGTGTCTCAGCCATGGAAAAATCCTCGGGCGTGCAAGCGGATATCCAAGTGAAACCATCGTTTGGTTTATCGGATGATCAAGTCACCCAAATGCTCAAAGACTCTATGAGCTTTGCCAAAGAAGACATGCAAGCTCGAATGCTAAAAGAGCAGCAGGTCGAGGCGCTTCGGGTGATTGAATCGCTCAATGCCTCTCTTGAGGAGGATAGTGGATTACTTAACGCAGCTGATTTAGCAGTACTTCGTGGTGAAATAGCTGAGCTTGTAACCTGCTATGAAACAGCCACGACACCTGATCAGCTTAAAAACGCTATAGAAAAAGTAGATAAAGCAAGTTCAGATTTTGCGTCCTTACGTATGGATGCATCCATTAAAAAAGCACTGCAAGGGCAGTCGGTAGACGAGGTTTAATATGCCACAAATTATTTTCCTTCCTCATGGTGAGTTATGCCCAGATGGTGCAGTAATACAAGCTGAGAGTGGACAAACAGTGCTCGATGTGGCACTTAAAAATAAAATTTCGATTCCTCACGCTTGTGAAAAATCATGCGCGTGTACGACTTGTCACATCATTGTCCGTGAAGGCTTTGACTCATTGGACGAAAGTGATGAGCTTGAAGACGATATGCTTGATAAGGCTTGGGGCTTAGAGCCTGAGTCACGCTTAGGGTGCCAAGCTATTATTGCCGACGAAGATTTAGTGGTTGAAATACCTAAATACAATTTAAATATTGTTAATGAAGAACATTAATCTTTCACTAAATAGTGATTGATCAATGTTCATATAAAACCGCCGAAAGGCGGTTTTTTTTATGTCTGGCGATAGTCTGTTTTTCGGACTTGCAACAAAGTAGTCATCCCTTGATAATCAAATTGTATCAGCGGCCTTTTATTGTAGGATAGTGTTATGTCAGTTACCGTCAGTCAGCGTTTAATTCAGACCGATTCGATTATTGCCAATCAAGCATATACAAGTGATAAAACGTTTGCAGTGATGGATCCTGCGACTGATAAGTGGGTGGCCAATGTCTGTAGTGTGGACACGCAAGGAATTGAGCTTGCTCTTGAGTCTGCGCAATCGGCTTTTGAGCAGTTAAAAGCAATGAATAGCCAAGCACGCAGTGATTTATTAATGCGCTGGTATCAATTAGTGATAGCAAATAGCGAGGCACTGGCTGAGCTAATGACGCTCGAACAAGGAAAGCCTTTGGCTGAGGCGAAAGGCGAAGTGGCCTACGGGGCTGAGTTTATTCGTTGGTTTGCCGAAGAAGCAAAGCGTAGTTATGGTCAAGTGATCCCGAGCAATAACCACCATCAACGTTTGAGCACGACTAAACAGCCAATTGGAGTGGTGCTTGGCATTACTCCTTGGAATTTCCCGATTGCGATGGTGACACGAAAGGTTGCTCCTGCAATTGCCGCTGGATGTAGTTTTATTTTGAAGCCGTCTGAGCTGACGCCGTTATCAGCCCTTGCGTTAGCACACCTTGCGATTGAAGCGGGGTTTCCTAGCGGTGCATTTAATGTTGTGCTTACTCAAGATGCGCCATCTGTAGTTGAACAATTACTCAGTGATGAACGTGTGAAGAAGGTCACTTTTACCGGTTCGACTCAAATAGGCAAGATATTATTAGCGCAAGCTGCGGCCTCAGTAAAGCGAACATCAATGGAATTAGGCGGGAATGCTCCCTTCATTGTGTTTGAAAGTGCAATGTTATCCAAAGCCATAACCGGGCTCGTTGCGAGTAAATTTAGAAATGCAGGGCAAACCTGTGTGGCAACAAACCGAGTATTGGTTGCAGAATCAATTTACTCAACGTTTATTGCTCAGTTATTACCTGAAGTCGCTAAGTTGAAGGTAGGATCGGGATTTGATCCTATGCATCAAGTGGGGCCGCTGATAACAGCATCAGCGAAGCAACGCCTCATCGAATCAGTAGAGCAAGCCATCATACAAGGTGGGACCTTTTTATCGGGGCAAGCAGAGTTTGAGCGAGCAAAAGAGCAAGCCGATAACTTTTTTCCGGTTGTGGTGCTCGGTGGGATCACTCCACAGATGGCAATTTATCATCAGGAATTATTTGGGCCTGTGGTGCTTTTGAGTACTTTTGAAGATGAGCGACAAGCGCTCACTATGGCCAATGAAACCGACTATGGCTTAGCTGCTTATTTTTATAGTGAAAATATCAATCAAATCCAGCGTGTTTCTGAAAGGCTTGATTTTGGCATGGTCGGTATCAACGAAGGGTTGATCTCAAATCCAATTGCGCCGTTTGGTGGTGTGAAACAATCAGGAATTGGCCGTGAAGGTGGCCAAATAGGTTTGGACGAATACTTACAAGTAAAGTATCTGTGTTTAAATATAACTTAAATTTATTTTAAATCATAACGTTGTGTTTTTGGTGTAACTAAAAATAGTATATTGTTGTAAAGATGCGTACAATAATTGCCCTTATTTCCTCAGGTTAGACGTGTGGGTCGTCAAAGGTCATCATGCAACAACACTCAGAACTTACCTTAGTGATACTCGCGGCTGGTTTAGGAACGCGTTTTGGTGGGGCTAAACAGCTCGCCGAGATTGAAGGGTTAAACCGCACTATTATGGAGCTAAGTATCGCTGATGCCGCGCCGTATATTCATAAAGTGGTGTTGGTGATTAACCCGCAAATCAAACCATTAATCGAGCAGCAAATTGTGCCGCGATTACCTGGACATTTACAGGTCGAATTAGCCATTCAAGCGATTACTGATGTGCCCGAGCGCTTTACTGAGTTGAGTTTAGTGCGTCAGAAACCTTGGGGAACGGGGCATGCGTTACTTGCGGCCCGTCCCTTTGTAACTGGAAAAATGGTCGTTATTACAGCTGATGATTATTACGGTGCAAACGCATTTAAACAGCTCGCGCAGCATATTCAACGTTCGCAAGATTGGGCAATGTTGGCGTATCCGATTACTCATACGTTATCAAATCAAGGCGGCGTCAATCGAGGGGTTTGTCAACTCGATACCGAAGGGGATTTGAGTCAAGTTGATGAGTATCTCGAGATTACCCTGCAAGATAAAACGTTAAGCGGGATTAACCCGCAAGGCGTACGGACAAGACTTGATGCTTCGGCACTAGTATCAATGACTTGCTGGGTGCTAAATGATGATATATTTGAGGTATTAGATGAGAATTTTAATACCTTCTTACTATGTGCTGACAACGCTGTCAAAAACGAGTATTATCTGCCTGATCAAATTCAATATGCGCTTTCTTGTCGCCTTAAAAAGGTAAATGTACTGACTGCGCACGATAAGTGGCTCGGTGTGACTTATCGGGATGAATTAGCAGCTGTGAGTGCTCAGCTAGAGAATCTATTCAGGGATTCAGTTGTTAACAACTGAAAAAAAGAGAATAACAAGATGTATCAAAAACAAGCAACAATCCTTTCAAAACATTTTGGCCTTAGCCAAGATGATGTCAGTATTAAACCAATTGGCAATGGCCACATAAACACGACATTGTTACTAAAAAGCCCTGAAAAAAATATCGTGGTACAAAAACTCAATACGCATGTTTTTCCAGATCCGATAGCACTCGTCAATAATGCCCGCCAAATTGAAATTCATTTGAGCGATAAAAAAGGCCAGCATGCTTATCAGTTAGAAATCATTAAGCATATCCCAACAACTGAAGAAAACTACGTGGTAGAGATTGAAGGCGAAAGCTGGCGTGCTCTGGAATTTATTGGTCGTAGTTATTCTGAAGATGTGGTGGCAAATCAAGAGCAAGCAGAAATTGCAGCCAACGCCTTTGGCCAATTTGCCGCGGCACTTGAAGACTTTGATGCCAGTAATTTGCATTCAGTTATCCCTGACTTTCATAACCTAACGATGCGTTTAGATGCGCTTAAACGTGTAGTTAAGGCTGATCCGGTTGGCCGCTTGGAAGCTTGCCAGCAAGAAGTTGATTTTTGTTTAGCACAATCACAATTGTTAAGTGAGCTTGCAGAGTTAGTGGATATTTTGCCTGTTCGAGCCTGTCATAACGATACAAAAATAAACAACATGTTGTTTTGTAATCAAACACAACAAGCAAAAGCCGTCATTGACTTAGATACGTGTATGCCTGGTTACTGGATGTTTGACTTTGGTGATATGGTACGAACCTTTTGCTCGCCAGAGGCTGAAGATTCAACCAATCTAGAGCGTGTTAAAGTGCGCGAAGATATTTTCCAAGCGATAGTCGATGGGTATGTCGCACCACTTGATGGGATTATTACTGAGCAAGAGAAACAAAGCTTTTGGTTGGGCGCTAAAGTGATGACATTTATGATTGGGGTGCGCTTTTTAACGGATTATATCGATGGTGATAATTACTTCAGCATTAAATATGATGGACATAACCTAGATCGTGCCCGTAACCAATTTGCGTTATATCGTGATTTAGTTGAAAAAACAGAGACTTTACAGGCTATTTTATTTAAATAACGGCTTCATCAGGTTCTCGTACTTTTATAAAGTTAGCTTTGTTTATTCGGGCTAACTTTTTTGTTTTTAGTGTTACTAAAAAGCGGCTGTGTCGGTTTGCTTTGATTTTTTTGCTTAATTTTGATTGCTCGCTCCACTATATGGTGGGGCGAGCATGAGCGGTCTTTTCTTCGAAGAGTGTTCAGTCTGTTGTTAAAGCAACATACTTTTGCGCCAGCTCATCAAGAGATTCTTTATGAGTTGGATCGGGTTTGATGCAATCAATCGGACAGACACTAACACATGTCGGTGTATCGTAATGGCCGACACATTCCGTGCATTTTGCTGGATCAATTTGATATATTTTCTTGCCCATATAAATGGCCTCGTTGGGACATTCGGGCACGCACATATCACAATTGATGCATTTAGCGTTGATCAATAAAGCCATTGTTACACGCTGGCAGTTTGGGTACTAAATGGGTTGCGGGTGTCTTGATTCTCATCAAGATTACGCATCAATAACGCATGACTTAAATCGATATCTTCAGGAATGGGGATCTGCACAATGTGGCCCGAACCTTTGGCGTCATTAATGCGTTCACCTTTTTTGTTTTCCATATGATCTAACCTGAAATTGATATTGCCCTGTGGCGTCATCAACTCAAGTGAGTGACCAGTGCAGAATTTATTTTTAACATCAATATCAACTAAACCATTTTGATTTCGCCCTAAAATTTCTCCGACAAATTGCTGCTGATCGGATACCGAATGACCATAGTCATAATTTTGATAGGCTTGGTGATTATGGCGCTTTAAGAAGCCTTCAGTGTAACCGCGGTGGGCTAAATTTTCTAAGCTATGTAATAAGCTCATATCAAATGGGCGGCCAGCAACCGCATCATCAATCGCTTTTCGATAGACCTGCGCTGTGCGGGCTACGTAATAAAATGACTTGGTTCGTCCTTCTATTTTTAAGCTATGCACACCCATTTTGGTGAGTTGCTCAACATATTGCACGGCACGGAGATCTTTGGAGTTCATGATGTAGGTGCCGTGTTCATCTTCAAACGCAGGCATGTACTCACCGGGGCGACCTTGTTCTTCCAACATAAAGACTTCTTTTGTGGGTTCGCCTGCGCCAAGGGTTGGAATGACTTGTTTGGGATCAAACTGATGAACCATTTCGCCAGTTTCGGTTTCTTTGCCTGGCTTTACATCGTATTCCCACCGGCAGGCATTGGTACACGTGCCTTGGTTCGGATCGCGTTTATTAATGTAGCCAGAGAGCAAACAACGCCCAGAGTACGCCATGCACAATGCACCATGCACAAATACCTCAAGTTCAGTCTCAGGGCAAAGAGTGCGGATCTCGCCAATTTCTTCCAAAGACAGCTCACGTGAGAGAATAACGCGCTCAATCCCTTGTTTGGCCCAAAATTTAACAGTGGCAAAATTAACCGCATTGGCTTGCACAGATAAATGGATCGGCATTTCAGGCCATTTTTCACGAACAAGCATTATTAATCCGGGATCAGACATGATCAACGCGTCCGGTTTCATCGCTATAACGGGCTCTATATCTCGTAAATACGTATTTACTTTGGCGTTATGGGGAGCAATGTTCGATACCACATAGAGCTTTTTGTTTTGTTGGTGAGCTTCTTTTATGCCCAGTGCCAGATTGTCTAAATCAAACTCATTATTGCGCACTCGCAAGCTATAGCGGGGCTGTCCGGCATATACTGCATCTGAGCCATACGCAAAAGCATATCGCATGTTTTTTAAGCTTCCGGCAGGGGAGAGTAATTCTGGGGTAAACCCAGACGCTAAGATTGATGACATTATCATTCCTCATACATCGAACTGAGTCTTGGTCAGTTGCATGATTAAAAGCACGCCACACGGCAAGGGTGGCGAAAAAGGGAGCGAATGTAGCAAAACAAGGGGTGGACGTTGTTGATTAAGATCAATCTTTGGAGCCTTTTGCCGGATCCACAAAAATGTCATTGGCGGTGTTTAGACTGTTGCGGCAGATCACTTGGATCTTTATTGCGCGATTTTAATAGGCTTTTGTAAAGAAAAAGCGTATAATCCGCCGCCGTTGAATTTAAACTATTAACACAATTAATTTGGAGCATAAAGATGGCTTTAGAGCGTACTTTCTCAATCATCAAACCTGACGCAGTTGCTAAAAACCACATCGGTGCAATCTATAACCGTTTTGAATCTGCTGGCCTTAAAATCGTTGCATCTAAAATGGTTCACCTTTCTCAAGAGAAAGCTGAAGGTTTCTATGCAGAGCACAGCGAGCGTCCTTTCTTTGGTGCTTTAGTTTCTTTCATGACTTCTGGTCCAGTAATGGTTCAAGTTTTAGAAGGCGAAAACGCTGTTCTTAAAAACCGTGAAATCATGGGTGCAACTAACCCAGCTGAAGCGTTAGCAGGTACTTTACGTGCAGATTACGCTGATAGCATCGATGAAAATGCTGTTCACGGTTCTGACGCTGTTGAGTCTGCGGCACGTGAAATCGCATACTTCTTCTCTGACGAAGAAATCTGCCCACGTACTCGTTAATATTTGATTGGAATTTATTCCATTTAATCAAATTGTTGCGATATAAAGTAGTATGAAAAGGGCCTCGCGCCCTTTTCTTGTCAGTATGCTTAAGTAATTGTATTTATACCGTACACTTAGTTAAGCACATTGCAGTGTTCTCAAGATGCTTGTGTGAGCTAGCATTACGTATTATCAAAGTGGTCGAGGTCTCTTAAATGAGCGAAGCTGAAAAAGTGGTTCCTGTTGCAACGCAAGCTGCAACGACTAAAAAAATTAATTTACTTGATTTAAATCGCGAGGGGATCCGCGAGTTATTTGTCTCGTTTGGTGAAAAACCATTCCGTGGTGATCAAGTGATGAAATGGATTTACCATTTTGGCGTTGATAACTTTGATGATATGAGCAATATCAATAAAAAGCTCAAAGCACGTTTGCAGCGCGAATGTGAAATCCGAGCGCCAGAAATATCAGCCAAACAAGTGGCTTCCGATGGCACAATCAAATACGCCTTGATCCTTGATGGTGGTCAAGAGGTTGAAACTGTTTGGATCCCAGAAAAAGAGCGCGCGACTTTATGTGTGTCATCACAAGTCGGCTGTGCACTTGAGTGTACGTTTTGTTCAACCGCGCAACAGGGTTTTAATCGTAATCTCAAAGTTTCTGAAATCATTGGCCAAGTTTGGCGTGTCGCCAAAGACATCGGCTTATATGGTGATAGCACGCGTCGGCCAGTAACGAATGTTGTGATGATGGGCATGGGCGAACCTTTGCTGAATATTAATAACGTAGTGCCTGCGATGGAATTAATGATGGACGATTGGGCGTTTGGCCTATCAAAACGTCGTGTAACGTTAAGTACATCGGGTGTAGTACCTGCTCTTGATATTTTAAAAGAGAAAATCGATGTAGCGCTTGCGATTTCATTGCACGCTCCAGATAACGCACTGCGTGATGTGCTCGTGCCGATTAATAAAAAATACCCGATTGAAGAGTTTTTAGCGGCGTGTCGTCGTTATATTGATGGTTCTAAAGCAAATAAAGATGTCACCATTGAGTATGTGATGCTTGATGGGATTAATGACAGTATGGATCAAGCGCATCAGCTAGTCGAAACCCTTAAAGGGACGCCTTCAAAAGTCAATTTGATCCCATTTAACCCTTTCCCTGGTAATGAATACGGTCGTTCTAGCAATAGCCGAATTGATCGTTTCTCGAAAATTCTTCAGGCTGCTGGCATTACCTGTATTGTTCGAAGAACACGAGGCGATGATATCGATGCCGCTTGTGGTCAATTAGTCGGTGATGTTGTCGATAGAACTAAGCGTTTAGCTAAACGTAAAATGCAGCAAGATAATGCCATCTCGGTGAACTTAGTTTCTGATTCAAAAAACTAAAATCGAACTTTTTAAGCTGATGATACTCCAAGCTATTCGCAAATAAATAGATGAATGAAGACGTGATTGGGTTAAACTCATACTTCGGCTAAACAAAAGAGATAATTAATGCGACATTTATTAATAGTTGCTGGCGCGCTGGCAATGACAGGATGTGTAACTGAAAGTGTTTACTTAGGCAGTGATAAACCCGTTGTGGAAAAGCGGATTAATAATGAAGATGCGGCTAGAACGCGGATCTCTTTAGCTTTGAAATATTTATCAACAGGTGATAGCTCGCAAGCTAAGTATAATCTTGAACGAGCTGCTGTTTTTGCGCCAAAATTACCAGAGGTTCATTACTCCACTGCTTATTATTACTCGGCTGTTGGTGAAGTTGAATTAGCGAAAAAAAGTTATTTGCGTGCCATCGAGTTGGCACCGGATGATCCCAATACATTGAACAATTACGGGGTCTTTTTGTGTGGAAATGGCCAATACGATGAAGCGCAAGAGTATTTATTGGCTGCTATCGCAATTCCGAGTTATATCCGTGTAGCTGAAAGCTATGAAAACTTAGCTTTGTGTGCCATCGAAAATGATGAATTTGGCGATGCACAAGAATACCTCGAGTCTTCAGTTAAGCACAGCCCCCTGCGCAGCTCATCTTTAATTAATTTATCTGCGCTTTATTATGCCAAAAGTGACTTAATTAAGGCGCAAGATTTATTGGCGCGATATGAGGATGCTGGCCGAGTGTCTTCGCGCTCTTTGTTATTGTCTTATTTGATTGATAATAAAATGGGGCATATTCAAAAAGCAGAATCGACCGGAAAAATGCTGCAACAGACTTATTTTTCGTCACGTGAAGCCTTAGTTGTGCGTGAAAATAAAGTCGAAGACAGTGAATTTGAGCAATTGCGTCAGCAATACCGCAAAAGTGAGTTACGCAAAATTCAAAAAACGGTTGTACGCGAAGTTGAGCAACCAAAAATTAAGATAATTAAACGTAAATCTCCAGCTCAAGAAGAGGGATTAACAGAATCAAGCAAGCAAGCACAGATTGTTAATGCGCCATTGATAAAAGTGGATGCGATAGCAAGTGAACCTGCCCAGCCATTTATTGAAACGTCATTACAACCAACTGCGCCAGTCCAAACTTCTGAAAGTGAAATGGACAGTGCTGAGTCAATCTCGACACTACCACCGCTAAAAAGTAATTCAGATATCGAACAAACAATTGCAGATAGGCAAGCGCTTGGTTTAATTGAACTGCCGTTCCATGAAGTTAAAAAAGGTGAGACGTTATTTAGCATTTCAGTACGATATAATGTTAAGTTGCAAAAATTACTTGAATGGAATGGTCTGGCTCATGGTGACCAAGTCAATGCGGGCACTAAAGTGTATCTTAATGATCCGAATGTATATCACCGGGTTGTCGAGGGAGATACCTTATTTGGTATTTCAGTAAAGTATAATATTTTGATGAAAAAACTACTGGAGTGGAATGAATTAAGCTTTGAAGAGCACCTTACTCCAGGTCGAAAAATTTTATTAGTGGATCCTAAAACTTACTCATTATGAAAGAAAAAGAAGTAACTGAGCAAACACATATTGAACCCAGCTTACCATTGGTTGGACATTTTTTAACTGAAGGACGAGAAGCGGCTGGTATCTCGGTAGATGAGTTTGCTAAACGTTTAAATTTAACGTCAGCTCAGCTAATTGCACTTGAAAACAATCAACTGCAAGGTTTAGGCCCTGCGATATTTATCAAAGGGTATATTAAATCTTATTGTAAGTTCCTGAATTTAGAAGAAAGCTATCTTTTGGGCCTTTATGAGGCGCAAATTGGAGCGCCTGCTGCGACAAAAATGCAGAGCTTTTCGCGTCGTACAGAAAAAGAAGCTCATGATAACCGCTTGATGTTTGTCAGCTATGCAGTGTTAGTGCTGGTGATTGGTTTAACTGTTTTGTGGTGGTGGCAAAATAAAGAACCTGCTCAGTCTGTGGAATTACCAGCCACAGTTGAACAATCAGAAACAGCGACCGATATGCAAAGCAAAGATGATGCAATGCCAGATGAACTCTTTGTTGATGCAAAACCAGAGACTGTCGAAAACAAGCAGATTGTCGATCCATCAGCAAAAGTACCTGATGAAATTATCCATGCCCGTGATGAAGCTTTTAGTGCTTCGCAGCCGGTAACATTAGAAATAAACCCGGCTGAAGTTGTTGCTGAGCAACCAGTGCTTGAGTCATCTCAGTCAGCGGCTCTTACGGAACAAGAAGGCGATCAAAATCAAGTCGTGATGCATTTTCGTGGCGATAGTTGGGTTGAGATTTTCGATGCTTCAGCAGCAAGAGTGGCTTTTGGCGTTAAAAAAGCGGGTTACACTATGACAGTGACTGGTGAAGCTCCTTTTTCTGTCGTGCTTGGAAAACATCACCTTGTTGATATTCAATTAGATGGTCAAGCGGTTGATATTTCAGATTTTCCAACTAATCGCTTGGCAAAGTTTAACCTCCCTTTAACCGAGTAGTTGCTATGTTTTCAGAGTCTCCAATAATCAGACGAAAATCGCGCCGCATTTATGTCGGGAATGTGCCAATTGGTGATGGTGCACCGATAGCGGTGCAATCGATGACCAATACTGATACGTTGAATGTGGATGCCACAGTTAAACAAATTCAAGCCATTCAGGGAGCTGGAGCTGATATTGTTCGTGTGTCGGTTCCAACCATGGATGCTGCAGAAGCGTTTCGTAAAATTAGGCAGCAAGTTGATATTCCATTAGTGGCAGATATTCATTTTGATTACCGTATTGCGTTAAAAGTGGCGGAGTATGGCGTTGATTGCTTACGAATTAATCCTGGTAACATTGGAAGTGAAGATCGCATAAAAGCGGTGGTGGATGCCGCGGGTGAGCGCAATATTCCTATCAGAATTGGTGTGAATGGCGGTTCTCTAGAGCGTGATTTACAAGAAAAATATGGCGAACCTACACCTGAAGCACTGCTGGAATCAGCGATGCGCCATGTAAACATACTGCAACGTTTAAAGTTTGATAATTTTAAAGTATCAGTGAAAGCATCGGATGTGTTTTTAGCTGTGGGGGCTTACCGTTTACTTGCCAAAGAAATTGAACAACCTTTGCATCTAGGGATTACCGAAGCGGGCGGTTTCCGTTCTGGTTCAGTTAAATCTGCAGTAGGGCTAGGCATGCTGTTAGCTGAAGGTATTGGTGATACGTTAAGAGTTTCTTTGGCGGCAGATCCAGTTCAAGAAATTAAAGTTGGCTTTGATATTTTAAAGTCACTGCGTATTCGTTCTCGTGGCATCAACTTTATTGCTTGTCCAAGTTGTTCACGTCAAGAGTTTGATGTGGTCGCTACTATGAATAAGTTAGAGGAGCGCTTAGAGGATGTTATTACTCCAATCACAGTGTCTGTGATTGGTTGTGTAGTGAATGGTCCGGGTGAGGCGCTAATCAGCGATGTTGGGCTTGCAGGAGCGAATCGTCGTTCAGGCCTGTATATTAATGGTGAACGTCAAAAAGAGCGAATTGATAATAACAATGCCGCTGAGCAGCTTGAGCAAAAAGTACGAGAGTATTTAGCTAAAAAAGAGCAGCAAAGCCCAATTGATATCAAAATTGTCGAGTAAAACACAAATAAAACGACAAAGGCGCCCTTTGTCGTTTACGTTTTAGTCTAGATCGTTATAATTCTCTACTTTGAGCGAAAACAAGCTGTCGCATAAGCGCAAATATTAATCTTGTCTTTGCATGTAATCGAGTTAACTAGTAATTCATAGGACTATCTGTGGCCAAACAAATTCAAGCAATCCGTGGAATGAACGACTGCCTGCCAGGTGATACCCAAGTATGGCAGAAGGTAGAAGCAACGTTACGTGAAACAGTCGCCTCTTTTGGTTATCAAGAGATCCGCTTTCCGATTGTTGAATCAACAGATTTATTTAAACGTTCGATCGGTGAAGTAACCGATATCGTTGAAAAAGAGATGTACACCTTCGAAGATAGAAACGGTGACAGCTTAACATTGCGCCCAGAAGGGACAGCTGTATGTGTTCGCGCAGGCAATGAAAATGGTTTGTTGTATAACCAAGAACAACGTCTTTGGTATATGGGGCCGATGTTTCGTCATGAGCGCCCACAAAAAGGTCGTTATCGCCAATTTCATCAGTTTGGTTTAGAAGCCTTTGGAATTGCAAGTGCCGACATCGATGCGGAAGTTATTCTACTCACCGCTCGTTTATGGAAAGCATTTGGTATTTCTGATTATGTGCGTTTAGAGCTCAATTCGTTAGGTTCAAATGAAGCGCGTGAGCAATACCGTCAAACGTTAATTGCTTATTTAGAAGCGCATCAAGAGCATCTAGATGAAGACTCTAAACGTCGAATGTATTCAAATCCACTGCGTGTACTGGATAGTAAAAACCCTCAAGTTCAAGCTATTTTGGTCGATGCGCCTAAGTTGTCTGAAAACTTAGATGCTGAATCTGCAGAACACTTTGCAAATTTATGTGAACGTTTAGATGCGGCTGGCGTCGAATACCAAGTTAATGAAAAGCTAGTGCGTGGTTTAGATTATTATAACCGTACTGTTTTTGAATGGGTGACGGATAGCTTAGGGGCGCAAGGTACAGTGTGTGCCGGTGGTCGTTATGATGGATTAGTAGAGCAGTTAGGCGGTAAAGCAACTCCTGCTGTTGGTTTTGCAATGGGGATGGAGCGCTTAGTTTTACTACTTCAAGAGCTAAATTGTGTTGGTGAAGTGCGTCGTAATGCAGATGTGTATTTAGCTGCAATGGGCGATAAAGCAAGTATTCAAGCGCCTGTCATTGCTGAGCAATTAAGAGAACAAATCCCTGGCATTCGCATTATGGTGCATGCAGGTGGTGGTAATTTCAAAAAACAATTAAAACGCGCTGATAAAAGTGATGCGGTTGTTGCCTTAATTTTAGGTGATGACGAGTTAACGCAAGGTGTTGTAACGGTCAAATATTTACGAGAACACAAAGACCAGCAAACTCTTGAGTTAAGCCAAGCCGTTACTTTATTAGCCGACCTGATATAAGAGGTTAAAAATGGAAATTTATTCAACAGAAGAACAACAAGCAGAAGCGATAAAGAGTTTTTTTCGTGATAACGGAACCGCGTTAGTTTTAGGCGTCGTGTTAGGTCTTGGTGGCCTTTATGGCTGGAAAGCGTACAACCAAAATCAAGTCACAACAGCGGAAGCTGCCTCTGATGCATATACTCAATTAGTACAAGCGGACGCAGAACAAAATACAAATGTGTTAGCTGGTGCGGATGAGTTTATTAAGAACCATCAAGACTCAAGCTATGCGGTATTAGCAGCGTTTGTTGCAGCTAAAGAAGCAGTTGAAAAATCAGATTTCGCTACAGCTAAAAGCCAACTATCGTGGATCACAACCAATAGTAAGAATGCTGAGCTAACTGCGATTGCGACCACGCGTATTGCCCGAATTGAGCTTGAATTAAAAGAGTATGATACAGCGCTAAAAACATTAGCAACAGCCATGCCTGAAGCGTTTAATGCTGCAGTTGCAGAATTAAAAGGTGATGTTTATTTAGCGCAAGGTGATAAAGAGCAAGCACGTGTAGCGTATCAAAGTGCTGCTGATGCGGGTGGATTGACTAACAATGCCACATTGCAAATGAAACTTGATGATTTAGCCGCTGCACCAGCAGCATAAGGTATAGGCCATGAAAAAGATAACCATGGCGACTCTTGCATTATGCATGGCGTCATTAATGGGTTGTTCATCGAGTGATGATGAAGAAGAGTTGGTTTTACCTGAAATAGTCAACCAATTTGAAACCAACATTGCATGGCAAACGACCGTCGGTGATGGTGTTGAGCATTATTTCTCTCGTTTATCGCCAGCGAGTTACCAAGATACTGTTTATGTTGCTGCGCGTTATGGCCAAATCCGTGCGCTATCGCTCAGTGACGGTCAAGTAAAATGGCAACAAGATGCTCGTAAAAATATTGCATTTTGGCCATGGGAAGATGATGACAGTGCGAAGTTATCAGGCGGAATTTTACAGGCGTACGGTAAGGTGTTCATTGGTTCTGAGCATGGTGAAGTTATTGCGTTAGATCGCGAGACTGGTGACATCGCTTGGCGTGTCAAAGTACCAGGCGAAGCATTATCACGACCGGCTGCTGGCGATGGCTTAATCTTTGTTAATTTGGGCTCTGGTAAGTTAGTAGCACTTCACCCTGATACAGGTGAATTACGCTGGAGTTATGAGCAAGAGGTGCCAGCTTTAACCCTACGTGGTATGAGTTCACCGGTTGCTGCAAATGGCGGTGTGTTAGTTGGCGAAGAAAGCGGAAAGTTATCAGTATTGATTTCTGAAAGTGGCTTTGCTGCTTGGAAAGCGGATGTGGCGATAGCGAAAGGTGCATCTGAGTTCGAGCGCTTAGTTGATGTTGATACACAGCCTGTTGTTATTGGCAGCCAAGTTTTCTCGCTAGCCTATAATGGTAATTTAGCTGCAATCGATATTCGTTCGGGTAATGTCATTTGGAAACGAGAATATAGCGGTTACAGAGAGCTCGCAGTTGATTTGCAAAATATTTATTTAGTTGATAGCAATGGCTCAGTGTATGCCCTTGATAAATCATCAGGCATCGAGCGCTGGAGTCAACCTGCACTCAATGGTTGGTACTTAACTGGTCCTGCTGTATTTGGAAATTATCTGGTATTGGGTGACCAAGAAGGCAATCTCCATTGGCTAGATAAGCAATCTGGCGAATTGGTGTCTCGTGCTGAATTTGATAGCTCAGGCTTTTTCATTGAGCCGATTGTTGCGCAAGATAAACTCATTATCTATACCCGTGACGGTGAAGTGAGCGCTATTTCAGCACCATAAAATTAAGTTGTTATTATGTTGATACCAATCGCATTTAATAGCAAATAGCAGATCTTGCTGACTTATTTAAAGTGATTGGTATGTTAGGCTTCGCGTCGCGAAGCCTTTTGTTGTTTTTATAAGGGGTTGTTTATGCTTCCGGTGATCGCTCTAGTGGGGCGACCAAATGTTGGTAAATCCACATTATTTAATCGTTTAACTCGTACCCGTGACGCACTTGTCGCGGATTTTCCAGGCCTAACACGTGACCGTAAATATGGCCAAGCAAAGTATGATGAGTATGAGTTTATCGTCGTGGATACTGGCGGAATTGACGGTTCTGAAGAAGGAATTGAAACAGAAATGGCTGATCAATCGTTACTTGCGATTGAAGAGGCTGACGTTGTTTTGTTTCTTGTTGATGCCCGTGCTGGGATGACTGTTGCAGATCAAGCAATCGCTAACCATCTTCGTAAACAAGAAAAGAGCATCTTTCTTGTCGCCAATAAAATAGATGGCTTAGATGCTGACTCTAGCTGTGCTGAGTTTTATCAATTAGCCCTCGGCGAAGTGCATCAAATTGCTGCTTCTCATGGCCGAGGAGTCACTCAATTACTTGAAACAGCATTACAACCTGTTATTGAAGAGTTTGTTCGCATTCATGGCGTTGAAGAAGAAGACCCAGAACTTGAGCACTTTGATGAGTTTTATGAAGAAGGGCAAGAGCCTGATATTCATCATGAGTTTGCTGATAAACCGATAAAGCTCGCAATTATTGGTCGCCCGAATGTGGGTAAGTCAACGTTAACTAACCGTATTTTGGGTGAAGAACGTGTGATTGTGTACGATATGCCTGGGACTACTCGGGACTCGATTTACATTCCGATGACTCGCAATGAAAGAGAATATGTCTTAATTGACACTGCCGGTGTGCGTAAACGCAAAAAGGTCAGTGATGTGGTTGAGAAGTTTTCAGTCATTAAAACGTTAAAAGCCATCGAAGATGCGAATGTTGTTTTAATCGTTGTTGATGCACGTGACGGGATCAGTGATCAAGACTTGAGTTTACTTGGTTTTGCGTTAAATGCAGGCCGCTCTATTGTCTTAGCAGTCAATAAGTGGGATGGATTGGATGAGTATGTTAAAACACGGATTAAAACAGAGCTCGATCGTCGCTTAGGATTTATTGACTTTGCTCGTATCCACTTTATTTCAGCTCTGCATGGCACAGGTGTTGGTCATTTATTCGATTCAGTTAATGAAGCTTATGAATCGGCCACTAAGCGTATATCTACAGCGATGTTGCGACGTATTATGGATATGGCGCAAGCCGATCATCAGCCGCCGTTAGTAAGGGGTCGCCGCGTTAAACTGAAATACGCCCATGCTGGCGGGTATAATCCACCTATTATCGTTATTCATGGTAATCAGGTTCATGATTTACCTGATTCTTATAAACGTTATTTAATGAATTACTATCGTAAAGCATTAAAAATTATGGGCACGCCAATTAAGATTGAGTTCAGAGAAGGGGATAACCCTTTTGCTGGACGTATTAATAAAATGACGCTTTCGCAGCAAAGGCAAAGAAAACGCATTTCGAAAATGCACAGCAAAAAATAAGCTCTATTAAGTAAAAAGCCAGTCATCATTTATACTGGCTTTTTACTTTTGGCAGCGATCATTCTGTCCGGTGTTTTTGTCCATTTAGGGTAACAACAATAGTGCGATTAGAAGCAACATCTCGATGCTCACCTAACACAATTCCTTGCCACGTCCCTAATTTCAATATCCCATCTTTTATTGGAATAGATACGCTAGCACCTAAGAGGCTTGCTTTGATGTGTGCAGGCATATCATCATCGCCTTCATAGTCATGGCGATAATAAGTTGCACGCTCAGGTACGAAATGATTGAAATGACTTTCGAGATCCATTCTTACCGTAGGATCGGCATTTTCGTTTATCGTTAAACTTGCGGATGTGTGCTGGATAAAAAAATGAGCAAGGCCGATTTGGTATTGGCTCAATTCAGGAAGCTGGGCTAATAGCTCATCTGTAATTAAGTGAAAGCCCCGCTGGCGGGGCTTAAGTGTGATTGTTTTTTCAAACCATGACATTGTAATGTCGAGTTAGATTTTATCGAAACAGACTTCGATATTGGCATTGCCTGCATCGGATGTAAATGGAATTAATACCTTAGGGCCGTCACACTTGTGCGTAATGGTATGGTTACTACCAGAGACAACAATAGGCGTGGCCATATCAAACTCATAGCCTTTTTCGCCTAAAAGATTTTTTGCACCACCAGTCACCATGTTGGTGATTTCACCGACCATATCAGTGACTTCTTCATTAATGCTGCTCGGACGCTCTCCAAGCATACGCTCCATGATCGTTAATGCTAAACCTTCATCAAAGGTAATTGAAAATGAACCTTTTGTTTGCGCGCCAACCATGCCAATTAAACCAGATACGTCGCCTTGGGCCACCTCACCTTGTTTTCTTTGTGGTTTACCCGGTTTTAGCTCTGTTTGTGCCATGGTGCTTAAGACATTCATTAATGAAGCTAAAAAAGGGTTGATGAATTCTACGTTCATATTAAATCCAATTAATTTTTAAATTTATCCAAAGGCACCCGTTATATTCTTAACTCAAAATATCCGTAATGCAAATCTAAATAGCTGATTTATAATGCTGAACAGTTTTTACATGTTCCTCGAGCTTCAATGGTTTGTGCGCTTACTTTGAAGCCGAACTCGACAGCTTGGTTGTTCAATTCATGCGAAATAACAGTTGAATGAAGTTCGTCAACGTGACCGCATTGCTCGCAAATAAGTAATTGCACAGGGTGAATGTGATCAAAGTGATGGCAAAGCATAAACGCATTGGTACTTTCGATCTTATGAATGAAACCCATGTCGGCTAAAAAATCTAACGCTCTATAAATAGTAGCAGGTTTTGCATTTGCTTCAGTTGTTTTTAACCGCTCTAACAAATCGTATGCACCAATTCCGCCCTGTGTTTCGGCTAAAAGGCGAAATACTTTTTCGCGTATTGAAGTGAAGCGGGTACCTTTGTTGTCACAGACTTGTTTTGCTTTATTTACTAAGCTTTCTATTGCCATCATTAAACATCCTTAAACTCAGGTTTTTATCTTAACATAGAATTTTTATTAGTCTTGTATTGGACAATTAAAAACTTAACGTTAATCACGAATATAATTTGAGCAACAGGCTTGTTTTTAGTAGAATCCAGCGCCTTATTTAATCACGAGGTCACCTGTGAATAGACGTTTTTCTGTAGCACCCATGTTAGATTGGACCGATCGCCATTGTCGGACATTTCATCGTAAACTGACACAACATACTGTTTTATATACTGAGATGGTAACAACAGGTGCAATTATTCATGGTCGTGGTGATTATCTACACTTTAACCAAAATGAACAGCCTGTTGCTTTACAGCTTGGAGGGTCTGATCCGAGTGCTTTGGCGGAGTGTGCAAAGCGAGCTGATGAACGGGGTTATCAAGAGATTAACTTAAATGTTGGTTGTCCATCTGATCGCGTTCAAAATGGTCGTTTTGGCGCATGTTTGATGGCTGAGCCTCAGTTGGTTGCCGAATGTATTGCTGCTATGAAAGCACAAACTAATATCCCGGTGACGGTAAAAACCCGCATTGGCATTGATGAAAAAGATTCTTATGAATTCTTGTGTGCATTAATAGAGGCGAATATCGACGTAGGTTGCTTAGATTTCATTATTCATGCACGCAAAGCGTGGCTAAATGGGTTAAGTCCTAAAGAAAATCGCGATATTCCCCCCCTTGACTACGAACGTGTTTACCAGCTTAAGCGTGACTATCCGCAGACGCATATTTCTATTAATGGTGGCGTAAAAACGTTAGAGCAGAGCCTTGAACATCTTAAGTATATTGATGGCGTTATGATGGGTCGTGAAGCTTATGCTAACCCATATTTACTCACGCAAGTTGACCATCTGATTTATGGTGATGAGCCTAAAGACGTAATTAGTCGTCATCAAGCTGTAAGAGCTATGTATGATTATTTTGAACATGAAATGACTCAAGGTGCTAACTTTTGGCATATAGCACGACATATGCTAGGTATTTTTCAGGGGGTACCGGGAGGGCGCGCATTTCGTCGGTATTTATCTGAAAATGGTCATAAAAAAGAGGCGGATATTAAAGTGATGGAGCGCGCTTTAGCTTTTGTGAACGAGCTTTAATCCGTTATCCTGAAATCGGGATTCGAGTCTCCCGATTTCGGAATAATTTAGTGTGAAAATACCAACTTATTAGTTAAATTGACAAAAAGAGTGTTGTTTTTTGTTTCTAAACCATCTTCACTCATTCTTCATACAGTAAAAAACTTCTATTTATCATATCGTTACTTTAAATTCGAAAACTTGGCATATGGTTTGTAATAAACATCATCATTAACATTAATATTTTTTATGGAGATGAAGATGTTTAAGCTCACTCATTTTATCGCGCTTATTTCGTTTATTGCCTCGGGTGTGCTCACACTCGTTGATATCCCAACACCTTCTATTATTCAAGCACACGAAAGTAATGCATCAGTATCTAAACGATCATGCGAGCAAATAAATCGATTAGAGAATGATAATTTACAAGGAGTAGACGCATGATTCAGTCATTATTTTTATTGAATATACTACTTATCCCAGTATTAAGTTTGCTGGTCACATTTTTTGGTGTGCAGGTTAGTCGCTATATTTACATGACCATGAATAGTATATCACGTACTCATTAGCCGTTTATCACCAAAATTAACCGTTGAACATATTTTGTAAAATCTAGCCGGTGATTCAATTAAGTTAGCGGCAATAGTTATTAGATTGGTTCCTAATCATGTTTCAAGTCCCTTTATATATGGTGTTTCTTTTACCTGTAATTAGTTTGATGTTCACCTTTATAGGTGTGAATGTTTTTCAGTCTATGTCATGGCTTGGTAATAAAACGCAGTAACCTTCTGTTTTTCAGAGCTTCCTCACTTGTTATTCATCTAAATAATAGCTTTTAACGTTATAGCTAATATTATTTCGCTATTTCGCTATTTCGCTATTTCGCTATTTCGCTATTTCGCTATTTCGCTATTTCGCTATTTCGCTATTTCGCTATTTCGCTATTTCGCTATTTCGCTATTTCGCTATTTCGCTATTTCGCTATTTCGCTATTTCGCTATTTCGCTATTTCGCTATTTCGCTATTTCGCTATTTCGCTATTTCGCTATTTCGCTATTTCGCTATTTCGCTATTTCGCTATTTCGCTATTTCGCTATTTCGCTATTTCGCTATTTCGCTATTTCGCTATTTCGCTATTTCGCTATTTCGCTATTTCGCTATTTCGCTATTTCGCTATTTCGCTATTTCGCTATTTCGCTATTTCGCTATTTCGCTATTTCGCTATTTCGCTATTTCGCTATTTCGCTATTTCGCTATTTCGCTATTTCGCTATTTCGCTATTTCGCTATTTCGCTATTTCGCTATTTCGCTATTTCGCTATTTCGCTATTTCGCTATTTCGCTATTTCGCTATTTCGCTATTTCGCTATTTCGCTATTTCGCTATTTCGCTATTTCGCTATTTCGCTATTTCGCTATTTCGCTATTTCGCTATTTCGCTATTTCGCTATTTCGCTATTTCGCTATTTCGCTATTTCGCTATTTCGCTATTTCGCTATTTCGCTATTTCGCTCTCATCTATCGCCTTTCTTAATTTTTAAATAGCTAAAGCTTCGGTATTCATGGTCATCTTTTACTGTGGTTAATTTTACATTTCAAGTGGTCAAAATGACTAATTTTTGGTTTTGTAATTTTGTTTGTGTAATGATTCTCTAGTTCCATCTTTCTTAACCGTTTGTTTTTTAATGATTAAAAATATTTTCACGTGTTGGCATATCGATTGAAAGAGTCTTAGCGTAAGAACATTTAACGACGTTTTATTAAGGAGAACATTATGGGCGTCTTTACTCGCATTACCGATATTGTACAAGCAAATGTAGTTGCTGCACTGGACAAAGCAGAAAATCCCGAAAAATTGGTGAACTTGATGATCCAAGAAATGGAAGAAACACTCGTTGAAGTAAGAAGTACTTCCGCAAAATTATTAGCTGAGAAAAAAGAGCTGCAACGTAAAGAGCAATCTCATCAACAGCAAGTGAATTATTGGCAAGAAAAAGCGGAGTTAGCGATTGATAAGAATCGTGATGACCTAGCAAAAGCTGCATTGGTCGAGAAGCAACAAGTTGCAATGAAATTTGTAGGGCTTTCAAAAGAGCTATCGTGTCTTGATGAAAGCTTGGCCAAGTTAACCGCAGATAGTGCGCGATTAAATGAAAAATTAACCCAAGCAAAAGCTAAACGAGATTCGTTTCAACAACGTGAGCAAATGTTGTCTTCGCGTTTAAAAGTAAAGTCTCAACTTCAAAGTGACAAAGTAGCTGATGCGTTATCTCGATTTGATTTGATTGAGCGCAAGGTCGATGAAATTGAAGCAAAGGTTGAATCTTATGAACTGGGCTCGAGTGCATCACTGGCGCAACAGTTTAATGAACTCAGTATCAATGAAGACATTGAAAATGAGTTAGCTGAGTTAAAAAGTAAAAAAGCGGCTAAATAAGCCGCTTACTTAAAGGAGTTATATTATGAATAGATTCGACAATTCAGATGCATTTTATAAAGACCGTTTAAACAAAAAAATATCAGGTGTTTGTGCCGGATTAGCAAATGGTCACGACTTACCTGTGTGGTCAACACGTTTAGTGACGTTGATTTTATTTTTTGTTTTTCCTGTGCCAATTTTGATTGCATATTTTGCCGCAGCAATGATATTGCCAGCTCGTTATTATTAATGGATAGCCAAGATTTCATCCTTGTTTACCTGAGGATGAAATGAGGAGGCAAGATGAAATTATTATTTATCATCGGTTGTTTAGCATTATTTTTATTGTTCAGTGGTCCTGAAGTAGTATTTAATGATTACGCTTGGACTTGGCATTTTGATAATCATTTTTTACATGGTCATTTTTTTGAGTCGATGTGGGGCGCCATTGCAATCATCGGGGTCATTTTTGCAGTAATTGCGTTAGGCGTTTTTTTCACTGTTGGAATTATTGGTATTGTGTGCGCCAGTCTTTTTGTTGTTGGTTTAGCTTTGCTGATTAGTGGTGTTGCCTTGTTTTGGCCATTTATCCTTTTTGGTGCGGTCATTTGGCTATTAATTGCAGAGAAAAAGCCGCAAAGTGCATAACTGTTAGATGCAGCTTTTTTGACGCTGTTGTATGATAACAGCTTCACAAAAGAGGGAATTCTAATGAAATTAATTACTTTGGTTTGCAGTTTGTTATTTGTAAGTCATGTACATGCTAATAGCGTGGATATTACGGACTTAAAACTCAGAGAGTTTATTCCAGGTGCGAGTAGTAGTGTGGCATATTTTACTTTGAGTAATACCAGTAAAGAAACGCGAACACTCGTTGGCGTTAATGTTGAAGGGATTGGTCGCGCAGAGCTTCATCAGCATCAATTGATTGATGGAATGATGAAAATGTCACAACTACCATCACTGGAAATACCTGCAGGGCAAAGTGTAACATTTGAGCCCGGTGGTCTACATTTAATGCTGTTTGAGCCAGATGCACATCAGAACACAAGTGATAAAAAAACCGCTGTATTTATTTTTAAAAATGGTGAGCAAATATCCTCACAAGGGCAAGTGATTTCTTTGATGCGTGAGACTCACGATCACAGTCATCATCATTAGGAGCGTTTATGAATCAACATAAAGGGAAAATCATTGCGGCCATTTTGGCTTTTTTGGTTGTAAATTATGCTGTTGCTGTGTATTGGAGCTTTGAGCCTGATCATATTGATATAAAAGCAATCGCCACAGAACAAGCTGCACTTAAAAATGAGCAGCTAGTAGTAGGCTACACAACGACAACGGCATTAATCGAAGTGATGAATACACTACTCGAAAAGCCTGGCGGTTATTTATCTAATGATATTATGCCACCTTCAGTGTTGATGGATAATATTCCAGCGTGGGAATATGGGGCGCTAGAAATGAGTCGTGATTTAGCTCTTTCTATGCGAAAAGATTTAAGCCGCTCTCAATCTCAATCAACTGAGCACCCAATGCTCAAACAAGCTCAACCACAATTTAATATTAATTCAGATGCTTGGGCGTGGCCAAGTGCTGAAAGTGAATATCGTAAGGGAATTAATTTTCTGATCCAATATCGCAGCGATATTGCCAATAGAAGTAATTCCAACGCCCAGTTTTATGCACGTGCTGATAACTTAAGAGGGTGGCTAAAAGAAGCTGAAAAACGCTTGGGTAGTTTGAGTCAGCGCTTAAGTGCGAGCGTCGGCCAAGATCGTTTAAATACTGACTTAGCGGGTGATAGTGCTGCAAAACAGGCGACGTTTGCGCCTCAGACGAGCCAGATTAAAACTTCTTGGTGGGAAATCGATGATGTTTTTTATGAATCACGTGGTGCATCTTGGGCCTTATTGCATTTCTTGCAAGCGGTAGAGTATGATTTTGCTGATGTTTTAGAAAAGAAAAATGCTAAGATTAGCCTACAGCAAATTATTCGTGAACTAGAAGCTACACAAGACACCGTGTGGAGCCCTTTGATTTTAAATGGAAGTGGTTTTGGTGTGGTGGCCAATCACTCGTTGGTCATGGCTAATTATATTTCACGTGCTAATGCTGCATTAATTGAACTTACAGAACTTTTAGCCCAGGGATAAAAGAATGAAAAAACTATGTATAACCGCAGCCTTAGCTATGGCAAGTGTGGCACCTATCGCGCAAGCTGATATGATTTTTGGTCTTTATGCTGGCGCAGAAGTTTGGCAAGCTGAAACTACGGGTAGTTTTTCACAAAATAGTGATTTACAGACGTTTGCTTTTGAAGATGAAACTTTAACAAACTTTTATGTTGCGTTAGAGCATCCTATTCCATTAATCCCAAACATCAAAATCAAGCACAATGAACTTGAAGTGACGGGGAGCACGACATTAACATCAGGGTTTGAATTTGGTGACACTGTTTTTCAAGTGGGCACAAAGGCAAGCACTGTCTCCGATCTGACTCACAATGACCTGATTTTATATTATGAAATCTTCGATAATGACTTAGTTGCAATTGATTTAGGCCTAAATGCGAAACAGTTTGATGGTTCGATTGTGGTGTCAGGTCAAGAGCAATCACTAGGTATCGTTAGTGAAACAGTTGATTTTTCAGGTTATGTTCCAATGGCTTATGCTGCCGCTGAAGTAGGCTTGCCATTCACTGGGCTTTCAGTGTTTGCCGAAGGCAGTTTATTATCTGTTGGAGATAGTAAAGTGCAAGACTACCAAGTAGGGGTTGCGTGGGAGTTTATTGATAGCATGGCAATTGATGTTGCGGTTAAAGTTGGTTATCGCTCATTGGTACTTGAACTTGACGATCTTGATGATATATACACTGATTTTGAAGTAAAAGGTCCTTTTGCTGGACTTCAAGTACATTTCTAACTCATTGAATATTATATGATATAAAAAAGCTGCTTTGGCAGCTTTTTTATTGCCTGCATTGTAACTTTATTGCCCCCAACTGACTTCAAAGTCACTATTTAACACTTTTTCTAATTGAAGTTTGTACTGTGGATTGAGGTGAGCTTGAGAGAGCGTGGTTAATTCTTCACCTGTCTGGGTGAGTTTATAGTAGTTTAAAATTAAGCCATTTCGTTTAGCTTTGAGTGTGAGCTCTGAGTTTTTAAAAACCAGTTGGTAACTTTGACCAATATTTAACTCCGTACTCTCTATTTCTTGTTGATATAAAACATCAATGTCCATCAATGTCAGCACATTAGGGAAGCTTAAGCCACATTTGCTCAGATTCAGATGCGCTTTACTTTTTAGTTTAAATAGATTTAGTAAGCTTGGGCGGTTGTAATATCCAAGTAAGATTAAGCTACTGTTGTCAATCGGAGAGCGTCCTGCAAGGCTTGTCGCTTTTTGTAATGCATCCGCTTCCTTTTGTGTCATTTGCTTGAGCGTAAGTAAACTCTTAAAAGAAAACGTGCCCGGTTTGACCGTTTCTCCGGCTAGGATTTTAGCCCATAAGGTTTGCATTGCTTGATTGGATGTATCTTCAGCAAGGCCAATAAAGCGTTCTATCCAATCAGGGTCGGGCTCACTTTCGCTACTAACATGTGGGCAATACTCAACAGCGAGAGCCATGATTGTTTCGATGTTTTGTTGTTGCCTAAGTAAAGTTAATTGCCGTCTTTTAGCTGCTCTTTGTTGTAATGTTTCTTGAGTGTTTATAACGTATTGTGGTGTGACCCCTTGACGTCGACCTGCAAAATTAGGAGAAGTCGATTGCGGTTGTGAAGAGTCAGCTTTGTTTTTAGCTATCGGATTGCCCAATTTACGTTTAATGATGTGAGCAAGCGTGTCATTGGCCGCAGATACTTTCATAACTAATCCGAATTTATGGGTAGATATTGGTTGAGTGAACAAGTTCACTTTGGGTTATTTCTGATTGTTCTTTTAGGTTTCGTAAACCCAACTCAAGAGCTTGTGCCAGTACGACTTTATAATACAAAGTTAAGTAGCCAGCCAAAACAGGAGTATTAATTTCACCTTTAATTGACCAAGTCACCTTAGTTTGAGTTGGTGCGATAACTGTAAAAGATAATTGACTCAATGCTAAATGTTCATTGTTAAACAGCATATTATAGTCAATTTGCTGACCATTGATGTGCGAAATCGTCAGCTCCCCTTCAACCTGCTCATTTTGCCAAGCTAAAAAGGCGCCAACACCTTCGGTTTTTTCACCATAGATAAACTCTAACTGAGGCGTAAGAATATGCCACGCTTGCCAATTTGGCCAACGCACTAAATCATCTGTCCAGTAATGGATAGAAGATGGGTTCGCATTGATATTGATATCTTGTTTGATGGCGTAATGGGTTGGTAAAAAGAATCCAATAACTAATACTAAAATAAGTAAGATTGTTCCAAAACGGAGGATCTTTTTAAGCATAGCTGTGTGATAACCTTATTGTTTCGTTTATGAATGAAAATTAGATTTTTTTAGTCAAGAGTGACGGACATAAACTCAATTAATGATAATAAATACAACTTAGTTTTAAGTTATCCGCTTTTTTTTATTGAGTTTCAACTATAATGATTGCAGATAAGCTTTATCTATCATATTAATATATTTACTACGATCTATTACTGGCTTTATTCTAGTTACAGCTATAGTAAAATTTTGTGCCTAGGAGCGCTATGACTCAGACTGAAAACGAAGGATTTTTATTTCTAAGCGAAGATGAACCTGAGCAAGAAATCCTACATTCTGAGTATTGGGATGTGCTAATTGTTGATGACGATCCTGAAATCCATTCAGTGACACAACTTGCTTTATCTGGTGTACTTTTTTGGGATAAACCCCTTCGTTTTCATCATGCCTATTCAGGTGTCGAAGCAGTTAATTTTTTAGCACAAAACCCACATATTGCTGTTGTTCTTCTCGATGTTGTTATGGAATCTGATGATGCAGGGTTAATTGCAGTCAAAAAAATTAGACAAGATCTCAATAATCACAATGTACGCATTATTCTGCGAACAGGTCAGCCTGGTTATGCACCTGAAGAAAGTGTGATCCGTGAATATGATATTAACGACTACAAAACGAAAACAGAATTAACACGAAGTAAACTCGTAACCTCTCTTATTACAGCTATTCGTTCGTATCAGCAATTGTGCGAAATGGCTAAACAAAGCGATGGGTTACAACAAGTGATCCTTGCTTCTAAAGCCATTTTAGGAATCAATGATATTGAAGCTTTTTCGAGTGCGGTGATTGCTCAAATTTCGATTTTATTTAATTCACCAGCTTCTGGTGTGTTATGTGGCAAATTGGGAGATGGGAATGAAGTGACTGTACTCGGGGGCTCGAGCGAATATAAAAGCTATTTTGCTCAAGGTATCGAGCAGCTTGATAACGGACGCATTATCCATCAAGTTCAAAATTGTTTATCCCTCGCAGAGCATCAACAAACTGATTTTGATATCACGTTTTTGACGCCTTGTAGTGGTCGCAATGCTGCGATTTATATCGAAGTGGCGGTGCCTCCAAGCCAAGCTCAATTGCAATTAGCTGAAATATTTTTAACTAATGTGAGTGTCGGTTTTGATAATGTTAAATTATTTAATCGCTTAAGAGATGCCGCTTACACTGATGGATTAACTGGTTTATCAAATCGAACCGATTTTGTTGAAAGGATAGGGCACTTTGCTGAGCGTAAAGCCAGTGGGCATCGCTTATATTTAATTGATATTGAAAAGTTTTCTGATATTAATAACGGGCTAGGGCAAGACGTTGGTAATATGCTACTTGAAGCGGTTGCAAATCGTTTAAAAACCGAATTGCCACAAGCAGATATTATCGCTCGTATTGGAGCGGATGTGTTTGCAATTGTAATTGAACATCATGTTATAACTCCTCAGTACATCAATCAATTATTAAGTTTGCCTTTTAGAGCGGGTGAGCACTTGTTACCGGTTAATTTTAGCTTAGGCATTTGTGATGAAGAGCATTTTAATGTCTCAGGATTACAAACATTAAAAAGTGTTTACATTGCCCTGAATTTAGCGAAAAAACAGGCACAATTTAATTACGAGTTTTATTTGCCAGAGATGGAAGAGCAAATGACTTGGCGCTTAGGCATTATTCGTCAGCTAAGGCAGGATTTTTCTGAAGGAAAGTTACAAGTCTGGTATCAGCCACAAATTGAACTTTCGACGTCTAAAATTATTGGCTGCGAAGCTTTATTACGTTGGCCCACAGATGACGGTCAATTTATTTCACCTGCGGTGTTTGTGCCTTTAGCCGAATATTCAGGTTTAATTGTCGATATTGGCCAGTGGGTGCTTGAGCAAGCTTGTAAGCAACAAAAACATCTTGAAGCACTCGGAACCAAAATCCGTATGGCGGTAAATGTCTCGGTCCCGCAATTTAGAAACATTGATTTTGTTAAGCAAGTGAAAAATGTCCTTGATGATCATCAAATCGAGTCTGGCTGTTTGGAGCTAGAAGTGACAGAGAGCATTGTCATGGATGATCCTGATGCTGTTATTGCGGTGTTGACTGAGCTTAAAGATTTGGGGATTGAAATCGCGATCGATGACTTTGGTACTGGTTTTTCTTCACTTAGTTATTTGCAAAAATTGCCTCTTGATCGCATTAAAATAGATCGGGCGTTTATAAAAGATATTCCAAGTCCTGATGCCGGTGCTATTGCTGAACTCATTATTGCACTAGGGAAAAAAATGAACCTCAATACTATCGCGGAAGGGATTGAAACTCAGCAACAAGCTGATTACCTTATTCAAGCGGGGTGTGAAGAAGCGCAAGGCTTTATGTATTCAAAGCCATTACCTCCAGCGCAGTTACATCAATTTATTCAAAATTATAAATAATCATTCATAAAATGTGGTGAATATTCAAACAATTTTAATTGGGGCTAAACTCAGGTATAATCCCGCCTCTTATTTTCGGCTTGTTTCTGACTCTCCCTTAAATATTTTAAATGGATGTTGTACTCATGCCTTAATCCTCATTAAGTCTTGAGTATATTTAATATAGTTAGCGCGCTTTTTTCTTTGTCTCAGGGGCTTATATGGCTGCACTTTCTGCTGAACGCGGACTCTTTTCTTATCCTAAATACTGGGCTGAATGCTACGGCACAGCTGATTTTTTGCCGACCACTCGAGCAGAAATGGATGCGCTAGGTTGGGATAGCTGTGATGTGATTCTTGTTACTGGCGATGCGTATGTGGATCATCCAAGCTTTGGCATGGCCGTGATTGGCCGAGTACTTGAAGCGCAAGGTTTTCGTGTCGGTATTATTTCGCAGCCAGATTGGAATTCCAAAGATGCGTTTATGAGCTTGGGTAAACCAAACTTATTTTATGGTGTCAGTGCGGGTAACATGGATTCGATGATTAACCGTTACACAGCTGAAAAGCGTATGCGTCATGATGATGCCTATACACCGGGCAATGTTGGCGGAAAGCGCCCAGACCGAGCGGTGCTGGTTTACACTCAGCGTTGTAAAGAAGCCTATAAAGATGTGCCGGTTGTGATTGGTGGGATTGAAGCTAGTTTACGCCGCATTGCCCATTATGATTACTGGTCTGAAAAAGTGCGTAGAAGCATCATTTTTGATGCTAAAGCCGATATTCTGATTTATGGAAATGCAGAGCGCCCGTTAGTTGAAGTGGCACACCGAATCGCTAAAGGCGAAGTGATTGCTGATATTCAGGATGTGCGAGGGACTGCGGTCATTCGTAAAGAACCTCTGCCAGGTTGGCGAGGAGCAGACTCAACTGCAATCGATAAAGTGGGTAAAATTGATCCCATCCCAAATCCTTACGGTGCGGATGATGTCGGGTGCAGCAAATCTGAATTTAAACAAGCTGGTATCGACTTAAAAGCTGAAGCGGCAAAACCAATTATCGTTCAACCGGCAAGGCCGAAGCCTTGGGAAAAAACCTATGTAAAATTGCCTGCGTTTGAGCAAGTGAGTGTTAATAAACCTTTGTATGCCCATGCTTCGCGTATTTTGCATCAAGAAACAAACCCAGGTTGTGCACGTGCATTGTTTCAGCGCCATGGCGACCGCTCTATTTGGGTCAATCCACCAGCGTTTCCGTTGGAAACGGCTGAAATGGATGAAGTCTTCGGTTTGGCTTATCAGCGTATCCCTCACCCAAGCTATGGTGATGCTAAAATCCCAGCCTATGAGATGATTAAAACATCAGTCAATATTATGCGAGGCTGTTTTGGTGGCTGTAGTTTTTGCTCGATTACCGAACATGAAGGTCGAATCATTCAAAGTCGCTCTGAAGAGTCAATCATTAACGAGATTGAACAAATCCGCGATAAAGTCCCTGGTTTTACCGGGGTCATTTCTGATTTAGGCGGCCCGACCGCTAACATGTACAAGTTGCGTTGTAAAAGTGAAAAAGCAGAGAGTACCTGTCGCCGTTTGTCGTGTGTTTACCCCGATATATGTAATCACATGGATACAGATCATACTCCAACCATTGATTTATACCGTAAAGCCCGAGATGTTAAAGGGGTGAAAAAAATCTTAATTGCATCGGGTGTTCGCTATGATTTAGCTGTTGAAGATCCGCGCTACGTGAAAGAATTAGTGAGCCATCATGTGGGCGGGTATTTAAAGATCGCTCCTGAGCATACTGAAGAAGGGCCTTTATCGAAAATGATGAAGCCTGGAATGGGCGCTTACGATAAATTTAAAGAGTTGTTTGATAAGTACTCCAAAGAAGCGGGTAAAAAGCAGTATTTGATCCCATATTTCATTTCGGCTCATCCGGGTACCACTGATGAAGACATGGTTAACATGGCGTTATGGTTAAAATCGAATGATTTTAAATTGGATCAAGTGCAAAACTTTTATCCTTCGCCTATGGCCAATGCCACCACTATTTATCACACAGAGATGAATTCGCTGCGTAACATCAAAAACAATAAAGATGTGGTCGCGGTACCAAAAGGGGCGAGGCAACGACGTTTACATAAAGCAATCCTTCGTTATCATGATCCTGCAGGCTGGCCAATGATCCGAGAAGCATTGCGTGCGATGGGTAAAACGAAACTCATAGGAAATGGCCCACACTGCCTAGTACCAGAAGAAAGTCGCCAAGAGAAAATGCAAACAGGAAAAGCATCTCAGGGCAAAGCGAAAGGCAATTCAAAAGGGCGACCTGCGCTTACTCGTCATACTGGCTTTAGTCAGTTCAAAAAAGCGAATACAAAGCCTCGAGTAGGTGATAATCGCCAGCGAGCCAAGTAACACACCTTATTGATAGATATAAAAAATGCCGCATCAAGCGGCATTTTTTATGGAGTGTTTTACTACTCGGGTGTGTAGGCTTCGCCTTGCTGCATCCACGTAGGTGCAGGTTTTCCTTTTAGGTGGTGATCAAAGTACTCCATCATGCGAATAGAGAAATCCACTTGGTTAGGAAATTGTTTTAAATGATGGGGCTCACCTTCATACTGTAAAAATATCACGTCTTTTTGGGCACGGCGCAGTGCTAAATAATATTGCACGCCTTCATGCCAAGGCACCGCATCATCTTTATCACCAAACATCATTAGGATAGGGGTATTGACCTTATCAGCAAAAAAGACCGGTGAGTTTTCAATGTATAAATCGAGGCCTTCAAATAAGCTTTTACCGATCCTGCTTTGCCCTGTTTCATACTGGAATTGTCTTGCTAAACCAGATTTCAAACGAATACCGCTATAGGCACTGGTCATATTCGATACTGGTGCCCCTGACACAACGGCTTTAAACATATCTGTTTGGGTGATCATAAAGGCACTTTGATATCCCGCCCATGAATGACCTTGCAAGCCAATTTTATCAGGATGAGCGACGCCGATATCAATTAACTTTTGTGCGGCATTGATCATAGTTTGGGTCGATGATTTACCAGGGTGGCCTAGTTCAAAGCGAATATCGGGTAAGAAGACCGCATAGCCATTAGAGGTAAACATCGGGAAGTTAGGGCGGTGATTGAGCTCCATTGCTGGAAAGTCATACATACGTTGGCTCATGTAACGGTAGAAGTAAATCACCACAGGCACTTTGTCGCCTTTTTTATAACCTGCAGGTTTAATCAGTACGCCTTGCAAGTCCTCACCATCAAAGCCTTTGTACTGTACGAGCTCAGGGGTTTTCCCCCAAGCAAACTGTGCTTGTTGTGGGTTGAGATCGGTGAGCTTCTTCGAACTATTAAAAGTCAGATCTGTTTGCCATAAATCTGGAAATTGATGATAAGTTTGTTGGGTAAATAAGAGCGTATCAGCTGACTTTGCTTTTTTGATTACATCAAAACGTTTTTTGCCGCTCAGAACCGTTTTAAGTGTTTTGTCTTGTAAATTCAGAGTCGCGATAGCTGTTTCTTTGGTATTGAGGTTATGTGCACTCAGTACTAAGGTTTGCTCAGGGTTAAAGCCGACTTGGTTATTATCTAAGTTGATGACACGGTAAAGAGTATTGCTTTTATACCCTTGGGTGAGGCGCTGACCTTGCTGAGTCTTGACATCAAAGGCCCAAATATCATATTTACCATAGGCAAGTACTTGGCTGCTATCTGCTGACCAACCAGCAAAACCATAGCCAGGCACTGGAGTTGGGTAGTCATGCTGATCATCTGCAAACGTTGCGTCGATATTTTGCGTTAAGTTGCTGGCAGATTGCTTGGCCAACTGTTTGAGTTGTATATCGCCATCCTGAAAGTACGCAGCAAACTGACCATTTGGCGCCAAAGTAGGGCGTGTTCTACTTTGTTTTACAATCGCGCGTTGTTGGCCATTTTTAGTATCAATAGCGTAATAATCGGCATAAAAGCCATCAAACATCACTTTGTTTAAGTACGGTGTACTACTCGCAGCAAGCAAATACTCTTTTTCGGTGTGTAAGCTTAAGTCTTCAAGTGATGGAGAGCTGAGTTGCACGACCTTTTGGCCATTAAGGTGATAGACCGCTTGGTAGTGGCGGTTTTTGTTTTCTTTATCCCACTGAATTTGTTCGCGAGTTTTTATTTGCTCATCTTTATGATGCCAAACCTTGAGGCCTTTTTGTGCCCGGATTGTGTCAAAATCACGTAAGTCTTCGGCTGTTTTATACTCTTTTTCGGGTTGTTTTTGAGCTAAATTTGGGCGATTTTCAAAATAGAGGCGTTCGCCGTGTTCTGACCATTCTAATGAAGCTGTTTTTCCGCTGAACCAGTTTTCAGTTTGTTCAATTGTAGTGAGTTGGTTTGTCTCTTGTTGCCATAGATATAACAAATGCTGGCGACGACGCAGATCATCATTGACATAGTTTCCAGCATAAAAAGCGACGTGGTTAGTTGTTGGGTGCCACTTAATTTGTGTTGCGACTATGCCTGGCTCCGTCATTAGGGCATGTTGCGTTAGGTGCTCATCTAATTCAAAGTAGGCAATTTGGTTAGTATCACCATTTTTGCTGACTTGACTCACTAAGATGCCGTTGTTTCTTGGCGAGAATGCATAACTAAACACTGAGTCGACAGTATGTGTTGTTTGAGTGCTCAAATTAACGAGTTTGAGTGCAAATGATTTATCTTTTTTATCGGGCTTTATTTGGGCTGCAGCTGTTTGTTCTTCGTCGATGCTCAGGACTGGTGTATCTTTGTTATCATCTTGATTAGTTTGTTTTTCGTCTTTAGGGGAGTCTTGACGAAAAGCCAACCATTGCCCGTTATCATTGAGTGTGAAATCTGCCACATCATCAAAACGAAGTTGTTGCTGAGTTTGGGTGTTGATGAGCACTAGCTGATTCTTTAGTTTCTTTTTTTCTTTTGCGCTAGCGGTTTCAGTTGTTAATAAATCGGGTTTGACAGTAAATCCAACCCAAAGGCCATTTTTACTAAATTGTGGTTTGGTGCCATTTGGGATTTGGGCGATGAGGGTATTATTACTCAGTTGGTACAAGTGTCCAGTCGGATCACCGCGGTATGGAGTGGCGCTTAATGCGGCAAACTCACCGTTCTCACTTAAGGTCAGGTGTTTGCTTTTTTTAAAATCAAACACATCGGTGAAGCTGAGGGCTTTTTGGGCCAATGCTGGTGCGCTGAGACTAGTTATGACCGCAGCGGTAATAAGGGAAACCATGCTTTTCATGCTGATACCTGTATAAAAAAACGTTATGACGAACCATATCAAGGAGTCAGCTCAGCATATTCGTTAAAGCGGTAGGCAGCAATTTTTTACGATAAAGAGTGGGGAAGCGTACCTTAGGGTAAAGATACGCACTTAGTAAGGGTTAGTGCCACGCCAGAGAAAGCATGGACCACTGGCTGTCAAATTGACTACTCGGTTTGGCTTTAAAGTCTGAGCGGACAAACTGGTTCATTTTACCTTCGACAAACGCGAGCATTAAATTTGCTAAATGCGCTTCATCAATACTAAACGTTTTGCCTTCACGTAATTTTCGTTCTCTTAGAACTTGCTTCAGTTGGGTTTCTAGCTTTTCGAATAAGCTTTGAATGCGCTCGCGTAAACGTTCTTGCTCACCTTGTAACGCATCACCAGTTAAAATGCGTGTAATGCCTGGATTTTTTTCAGCAAAGCTTAAAAGCAATAATACGATGTTGTAAATGCGGCCTTGTGTATCTTTTTCATTATCTAAAATAATGTTAATTCGCGATAGCAGGGTATCTTCGATGAATTCAATTAATCCTTCAAACATCCGTGCTTTACTAGGAAAGTGACGATAAAGAGCGGCTTCTGAAACGCCGACTTCAGCGGCGAGTTTAGCCGTGGTGATCCGCTGTCCAGGGCTAGTTTCAAGCATTTGTGCTAATGCTTGAAGGATCTGCTCTTTCCGGTTGCTACGCTTTGTTGCAGGCATGGTTTATCCCTTACTTCTTATAATTATTTAGCTGTTCAAACGCATTTTTGTTCCAGCATAGTAATTGTTTATCGCGCAGGTTTCCAGCCTTGAGTGTGGTAATTATCTAACCTTTCAATCGGCTTGAAATCAGATTCATGATCGATAATGAAAGTGCTTCTTTACTATGCAAGCCAAGGTCTTGCTGACCATTAGACCAGAACACTGTTAAGGCATTATGATCGGAATTGAAGCCGATGGCTTGATTTGACACATCGTTTGCACAAATCATATCAAGCTTTTTATTGATTAGTTTTTTACGAGCATAGTCTGCAACGTTTTGAGTTTCAGCAGCAAAACCTACCGTAAATGGGCGTGAATGACTTAACCCTGCCACATCTGCAATGATGTCGGGGTTTTTGACAAGTGTCAGGGTCATTTCGTCCCCTTGTTTTTTAATTTTTTGTGTCTGCAGATCCGCCGAACGGTAATCTGCCACAGCAGCACAGCCGATAAAAATATCAGATTCTGTCGCTAACTTAAGTGCTGATTGATGCATTTCTAGCGCACTTTCTACGTGAAATAACTTTGCGTTTGATGGCGGCTGAATGCTAACAGGACCTGAGATTAAATTAACTTTTGCTCCGAGTTGCAGTGCGGCATTGGCGAGCGCATAGCCCATTTTTCCGGAACTGTGGTTACTAATAAAACGCACCGGATCAAGTGCTTCTCGGGTAGGGCCTGCTGTGATCGTTACTGTTTTTCCTGCGAGAATAAGCGGTTGTTTCTCTTCATTTGATAGGGCTTGATTGCATAACTCAACTAACTCATTGGGTTCGAGCATTCTTCCTGAGCCGATATCACCACACGCTTGCTCACCACTGGCAGGCCCCCAGATAGAAATGCCTCGTTGCTTGAGAGTAAGTAAATTTGCTTGTGTTGCACTATGAGCCCACATTTGCTGATTCATTGCGGGAGCAATTGCAACAGGGCTGGGAGTGGCCAGTAACAAGGTGCTAAGTAAGTCATCAGCAAGGCCTGAGGCCATTTTAGCGATGGTGTTAGCTGTGGCGGGTGCCACTAAAATCAGATCGGCCCATTTTGCAAATTCAATATGTCCCATAGCGGCTTCTGCGCTTGGGTCGAGTAATGAATCAGAAACAGGGTTACCCGATACTGCTTGCAGAGTCAGAGGGGTGATAAATGCATGGGCAGATTGGGTCATGACCACTTTCACATCATGCTGGTGGTCTTTTAAACGACGCACTAACTCTGCACATTTGTATGCAGCAATGCCACCGGTGATGGCAAGAAGAATTTTTTTATGGCTCATAGGGTTACTTTTAATTAAGTGCAGCTGAAAAGTCAGTGCGAGACATCACTTTGCACAATCTTACGTTTGCTTGCGACAGCAAGCAAATTTATCACTAAACTGATTGTATAAAAGACTTAACTTTTACTGAGCATTAAAACCAACTGGAATGGTGAGCTTTTTCAAGGAATGACCATGCAAATAACTCAATTACCGTCCGATCAACGTCCTCGGGAGAAATTACTGCAACAAGGCCCTCAAGCTCTGAGTGATGCAGAATTACTGGCTATTTTTTTTCGTACTGGGATTGCAGGAATGAATGCGATTGAATTGGCAGAAACAACATTAAGCACTCACCAAAGTTTACAACAGCTTTTTAATGCTTCGTTAGGGGACTTTTGTCAGGTTAAAGGGTTAGGAGAGGCTAAATATGTTCAACTTCAAGCGGTTTTAGAGTTATCGAAGCGATTTTTACAGGAGTCATGTCAGCGTAATACCGTATTTAATTCACCTGAGCATGTGCGCCATTATTTATCTTTGGAGCTAAAGTCTCGTCAACAAGAAGTGTTCATGGTGTTGTTTCTTGATAATCAAAACAGATTGATTCATCAAGATATTTTATTTTATGGCACCATTAATAGCGCCAGTGTTTATCCTCGAGAGGTTGTAAAAGCTGTGTTACGGCACAATGCTGCAGCGGTTATTTTTGCTCACAATCACCCCTCGGGAGTCGCTGAGCCCAGTGAAGCCGATAAAATTATTACTCGCAAATTAATATCGGCATTAGCATTGATTGATGTACCAGTATTAGATCATCTGATAGTGGCTGATGTGTCAGTTATTTCGTTTGCTGAGCGCGGGTTGATCTAAGCATAATCACTGATTATATCAGACGACAAATGAACAAATTTTTAACTGTTTGTTTTATTGGATCTTAATGTTATTGAAAATGATTGTCATTTAAACTAAAATTTAAAGCTAGAAATTAATCTTGCTGAGAACTTTATGTACGTTTGTATTTGCCATGCGGTCACAGACAAAAAAATTAACCAAGCTGTTAATGAAGGTGTTCAGACAATGCGTGAATTACGCAGTTGTTTGGGGGTCGGAAGTCAGTGCGGTAAATGTATATGTCATGCCCAGCAGGTGTTGCAAGAGGCGCATCAAGTTAAAATTAGTTTCGGATTACAAAGAGAAGTGGCTTAAGCCACTTTTTTCGTTTTTAAGGGAATAAATAATTTTAGTCGCACAAATTAGCCCGCTTGTTTTTTGAACGATAAAGCTTAAATAAAGTGCTTTTTGATAAAGTGAAAATCCAATAGTTGCTTTTTTGGACGATAAACTCTACTGTGAATATGCTTCAAGTTGTGATTTTTCATCTTTTTTTCAAATTAGTTTAAATTAACTGCAGTTTTTGCTTTCACTTCGGCCATTGGATCACTATAATTGGCCGCTATCAAATTTACACATATGAGCGTCGATAGATATCTTTCCTTGATCTTTGCCTGTATTTGCTATATAAAGAGCGCCCTTCGATTTATCTCAGGGCATAATACGTTTAAGGCCTAAGGGAAATCTAGCTCGAGCAAAGTTTTGGAGATATATAGACATGTCTAAAGTATGTCAAGTTACAGGTAAGCGTCCAGTGGTTGGTAACAACCGTTCACACGCACGAAATGCAACTAAACGTCGTTTCCTACCTAACCTACAAACTCACCGTTTTTGGGTTGAAAGTGAAAACCGTTTTGTAAAACTACGTCTTACTACTAAAGGTATGCGTATTATTGATAAAAAAGGCATCGATGCGGTTCTTACCGAAATCCGTGCTCGTGGCGAAAAAATTTAAGGAGATTGAATCATGCGTGATAAAATCCGTTTAGTTTCTACTGCTGGTACTGGTTATTTCTACACTACCGACAAAAACAAGCGCAACATGCCGGAAAAAATGGAAATCAAAAAGTTTGATCCAAAAATCCGTAAGCACGTTGTTTTCAAAGAAGCTAAAATCAAGTAATTGATTTTTATCTTTGAAGAAAAAACCTAGCCAAGGCTAGGTTTTTTTTATGCCCAAATTTTAAGAGTTTGTTCTTAATCTCTGCATATTGGTATGAGCGTAGTCAATAATTGAATTCTTGATGCACGCTATTTTTCATAAATTCAGCCTTTATAGGTACTAATAGCTGAGCTTTACTCTTACCTGGCGCTATTTAACTAATCTTTATTGCTTTTTACTGCTCTTCCTCTTTATGATGCTCTATCAGGATCGTTTAGTTATAAAGGGTACGAGATTATGAAGATGAAATTACTGACGTGCGGCGCATTGCTGTTTTCACTGGTGGGGTGTTCTGATGATGCGGGCAAAGTGAGTTTAGGGTTATTTACTACCAAAGATGTGGTCATTAAAGCTAAAACAGATCCTAAGTTGCCCGGTATTACTTGCCACATTAGTCATATTGAAGCGGATTTAGATTTTGCCGATCCTTCAGATATGTCGATTGCATGTCGCCAAACAGGCCCAATTACAGCTGAACAAATGGCAAACATCGATTTTTCTAAAGACGGAGAGGTCGTGTTCAAAGAATCGAAAAGTATTTTGTTTAAAAGCCTAAAAGTACGTCGTATATATGATTCACCGAGCCGGACGCTGATGTATTTGTCGTATTCAACTAAAGAATCCAGTGGTAGCCATCACCATGCGCTATCGACAGTGCCTTTGTACAACACTCAAGCGTGGCAATGGGCTCAAGCGCATCAAATTAATCAATAATAGTGATTGCGCCATTGTTGATACTTTTGCATTGTTAATTCGTAGTATTGTCACTTTACAGTTTTAAGTAGTTGGAAATCATGCTGTCTTTTATAACCGATACGTTTAAGTCAAAACCGTTACTCAGTGAGAATGAAAATCAATGGATAATGGATACCTTTGTTTGGGCTTTTGAGCATTTTGATGGCCATTTTTTCATTGATCAAACGCAAGTTGTCTTGCCAACCAATCAGTATTTTCCGGGTCAAGTCAGCTCAATCGATGCAATGGCACAGCAGGTGTTTGAACAAGTGGTAAAATATGCGGGTATGCAGCATTGGCCGTTACGTTTAGTGGCCCCAAACCAATTAGCTCCTAATGTTTTTCCAAAAATGCAATTTGTTGGAGCTAGTAGAGGAGAGTTCGCTCAATTAGTGGTGCCTGTAAATCAGCCTATTTTAATTTCGTTTAATCCTCAGCAAATAAACCAACCGCAAGATTTAATCGCAAGCTTTGCGCAGGCGATGGCGATGATCCTGATTAAACAAAAAGGGGTGTTGCCCCCTGGTGGTGAAGCCTTTTTACCTCAAGCAACTGACTTGTTAGCCCATTTTTTAGGATTTGGGGTGATGCTCAGTAATACTGCTTATCAATTTAAAGGGGGCTGTGGCTCGTGTTATAACCCTTATGCCAATCGTCAAGCGAGCTTACCAGAAACTGAAAACCTGATGTGCTTAGCGTTAGTATCGGCGTTAAAAGGAAGCGATAAACGTAAGGTGGCGGCGCAATTAAAGCCTCATCTACGCAGCCAATATAAAAAAGCGATGAAGCAAATTGAAGAGCGCTTAGCGCACACTCCAGAGCCGATATTCTTAGCTTTGTTAGATAAAGCGAGAGCAAATGGCGTATCTTGATGAGTTCATTTTAATTGCGCTGGCGCACTTTTTTGCAGTTGCCAGCCCTGGGCCTGATTTTGCGATTATTTTAAAACAAAGCATCAGCTATGGCCGACGCAATGCATTATTTGCCAGTGTAGGTGTTGGGCTGGGGATTTTAGTGCATGTTACTTATTGCTTGTTAGGTGTGGCTCTGGTGATTTCACAATCAGAAACGCTATTTAATTGGCTCAAATACCTGGCAGCGGCTTATTTGGCTTTTATGGCATTTCAAGCACTGCAGTCAACAGCAAATAAGTCTTTAGATGAACAAAGCGCACAGGTATTAAAGGCTGAATCTGTGAGGCGCTCTTTTGTGAAGGGCTTTTTAACCAATGCCCTGAATCCAAAAGCGACGCTTTTTTTCTTGTCGCTGTTTACTTTAGTGATTAATCCCACCACACCGACTGCCGTACAGATCAGTTATGGTGTTTATATGGCCATTGCCACGTGGGTATGGTTTTCGGGGTTGTCGCTGGTATTAAGTAAGCATGCCGTTCGCCACTTTTTTTTGCGCAGTGGCCATTGGTTTGATCGCGCAATTGGCGTGGTTCTTTTAGTGTTAGCAATAAGGGTTGTGTGGTCATGAAAACATATTATAACTTGGCATATGGTTCAAATATGTCTACCAAGCGTTTATTTGCTCGCCTGCCTAATGCCACTCATATTGGAGTTGCCACGGTAACAGGTTACCAATTGGCTTATCATAAATTAGGTGTAGATGAATCAGGTAAATGTGATGCATTTTATACCGGCGATCCGCAAGATATTCTCTATGGTGTATTGTATGCTCTCAACGAAGATGAAAAAGCAATCCTAGATGAAATTGAGGGAGCGCGTTATTCTCAAGCTCAAATTAAGGCCACACATAACGGTCAAACTTTTGAAGCGTATTGTTATGTGGCCAACATGCTCGATGACTCAATTTTACCTTATGATTGGTATTTGCAGCATGTTATTGCGGGAGCAATTGAGGCTGAGCTACCCAAAGAGTACATTGACAAAATTAAGCAGCAAGCTGTGAAAGTCGACCCTGATAAAACGCGTGCAGCTCGAGAATTTGCAATCCATCAAAAATAAATAAAACAAATAAGGAAAGTCCATGAAACGATGTTTCTTAGCTGCGGCTATTGGCTTAGGGTTACTGTCTTTTAATAGTACCGCAGAGGTTGATGCAGACAAACTCTCAGCAGTCATCGAAAAGTCAATGGCGCGTTTTAATGTGCCAGGTATGGCGGTCGCTGTGGTGCAAAATGATCAGGTTGTGTTGGCTAAAGGTTTTGGCGTGGCGCACCTTGATACGAAAAAAGCGGTCACAGCACAGACTTTATTTGGAATCGCCTCTAATACTAAAGCTTTTACAAGTGCTGCATTGGCTATGTTAATTGAGCAAGGTAAGCTGAGCTGGGATGACCGCGTTATTGATCATATTCCAGAGTTTCGACTCGCCGACCCATATGTAACCCGTGAAATGCGCATTCGTGATTTATTAAGTCATCGCAGTGGCTTAGGGTTGGGAGAAGGTGATTTACTTATTTGGCCAGATACCGACAAAACAGTTAAAGAGATTTTAGCGGGTTTACAGCATTTACAGCCTGATTCCAGCTTTCGTAGTCAGTATGCCTATAACAACTTAATGTTTGTGACTGCCGGTGAAGTGGTTGCACGTGTGTCGGGTCAATCTTGGCAAGATTTTATTGAGCAAAAGATACTTGCGCCTTTAGCCATGCATGATTCAAAGGCGGGCTTTTCACGTATTCCAAAAAGTAATGGCAATTGGGCAACAGGGCACATTCCGATGGAAGGTCAGTTAACTCCTTTTTTTGTTAATTACCTTGAAGATTTCCGTGGTGCAGGGGCGATAGCATCGAGCGTGGCCGACATGAGTAAGTGGTTACGTCTACAACTTAATGAAGGTAAATTACCAAGCGGTGAAGCTTTATTTAGTGAAAAGTCACAGCAAGAAATGTGGCATTTGCATATTACCAGTAAAGCATCGAAAAGAGCGTTTGATGCATATCGTCAACAGTTTAGAGGCTATGGGCTTGGCTGGAGCATAGAAGATTATCATGGCTATAAAAAAATGGCCCATGGAGGAGGGATCTTAGGCATGGTCTCGCAAGTTACGTTATTACCAGAAAAAGAGCTTGGAATAGTTGTCTTATCAAATCAGCAGGCATTTAGTGCTTTATCTGCGATTACTCATGAAGTTCTTGAGGATGCATTAGGACTTGAAGATAAAGACTGGGTTGAAGAGCTGGCCATCAAACATTTTGAAGGTAAAGAAAAAGCGTATGCTCAATCTCAGTTGGCAGCAGTAAAAAATAAACAAGCCGCTTTGCCGAATGCAATCTACGCGAATGCTTATCAAGATGCTTGGTATGGCGATATAAATATTACTGATGAAAAAGGTAATTTAAGAATTGATTTTACCCATACCGCACGCTTAAAAGGCACATTAGAGCATTACAATGGTAATACTTTTATTGCACGTTGGGATGAAAAGTTATTAGAAGCTGATGCCTTTGTGGAATTTCAACTCAATGCAGATAACTCGGTAAAAAGCGTGACAATGCGGGCTGTCTCACCAGCCATTACTGACTTTAGTTTTGATTTTCATAACTTACACTTGAAAGTGAAATCGAAATAAAGCACTTCATAACCGACCAAAGTCGCAAAGCCATCACAAGATGGCTTTGTTACCCTTCAATAAGCGATTATTCAATGTTTGTACTGTGTTTATCTCGGCCTCGGTGTTGGATACATAGCTAAATCAATATAAACACTGCCTTTTACAATTTTATATTTTTCAGGTAATCATCATGCGTACAGCAATCATTTCTCATCCGGCTTGTCGAAAACATAAAATGACTGCAGAGCATCCTGAATGTCCTGAGCGGCTTGATGCCATTTCAGATCGGTTGTTAGCATCCGGTGTTGATCTGGAAGTACAACATAAGCTTGCACCTAAAGGCACGTTGGAACATATCGGACTCGTTCATAGTGATGAACACATAAAGCATATTTTGGGTAACATTCCACTGGATGGTTTACAAGATTTAGATGGCGATACATGGCTGTGTCCTGATAGCTTTAAAGCCATTGAGCGAGCAGTTGGTGCGGGTGTGTTGGCTGTTGATGAAATTATCTCGGGTCAATTAGATGCTGCTTTTTGTTCCGTCAGGCCGCCTGGGCATCATGCTAATAAAGACACGTCATCTGGGTTTTGTGTGGTGAATAATCTGGCGATTGCAGCTCAATATGCATTGAATTTAGGGGTTCAGCGTATCGCAATATTAGATATTGATGTGCACCATGGAAATGGGACTCAAGATATCTTCGTTGGAGATGAACGAGTGATGTTTTGTTCGTTGTTTCAACATCCTTTTTACCCGAATACGGCAATTGATAGTACCGCACACATACTCAATTCCCCATTAAGTGCAGGTCAAGGTGGCGATGAGTTGCGAACGATTGTGATGAACCGCTGGTTACCTGCGCTGACATTATTTAATCCTGAACTTATTTTTATCAGTGCAGGCTTTGATGCTCATTTAGAAGATGATATGGGCGGACTGACGTTAGTTGAGGCTGACTATACTTGGTTTACCGAGCAAGTGATTCAATTGAGCAAATCGTGCAATAGCAAAGGCGTTATTTCAATGCTTGAAGGAGGCTACGATTTATCTTCCTTAGGCCGCAGCGTAACAGAGCATATAAAAGCTTTGGCGCATGGCTAGCTGTTATTGGGCAAATTCGGCTAACAGAGCAAAGCCCTGATCGTAATCATTTAACTGTACTTTATCGATACAGCATTGCCCTTCTAATACTAAGGTGTGCTTCACTTTATGGCTAAAATCTTCAAGTGGCACTTGCCCTAGGGGGTTGAACGCACCATCGTACTCCATACCATTTTGACACACTAAACGTAAATCTTGATGCATGCTGGTCGGTAGACTTTCGAGATATTCATTCAAGGTGGTTTGTTTCGCAAAATAACTGATTTCATCAAAGCCAACAGTAAAGCATAAAATAGGGAAGCTCGGCATTATCATTCCTTTTTGAAAATAATCTGCTTTTTGTAATGTACCTTGTTCTTCATCAATTTCACTATACGCCAAATTTGTTAAAGTGATCCATGTTTTTATTTCATAAAATGGCGCTAAGAATGCAGTTCAATGCTCAAAGGATCCGAGTTGCGCAAGTGATGTCAACTCAACTAATAACCTGTGATATCTCGATGACACTGCAGCAGGCTGCAGTACAGATGCGAAAGCATGATGTGAGTGCCGTTTTTATTGCCAATGAAAATCAAGAGATTATAGGGATTTGGACAGAATCAGACTGTAGGAAAATAGATTTTACCGCCACAGCTTACTCTGCTCAGCCCATCATAGAGTTTATGAGCCAGCCAGTCCTACATATTTCTAAGTGTGCACCTTTGAGTGATGTAGCTGCTGTGTATCATCAGCATCATATTCGTCATTTATTGGTCGTTGACGAAAATGATCGACCGTGTGGCATGATTAGCTTAAGCGATGTCGTTAGAAACCAAGGACTTGAGCATTATCTTAATTTCAGGTTAGTCGACCAAAGTTATGATCGAAACGTGCCTGTTTTACCTGCGACAGATGGTATCGATACGGTTGCCCGTTATATGCATGAGCGACAAGTAAATGCTGTGTTAGTGTTTAATGCATCATTACAACAAATGGGCATTATCACAGAGCGTGATTTACTCAATGTGGTGGCGAGCGAACATATTCAACATTCATGCTGGTCATTAGCGAGTTGGCCTTTAGAAACAGTGACAAAAGAAACAAGTTTGTATCGTGCTTATCAACAGTTGACAGATAATCACATTCGTCATTTAGTGGTTGTTAATTCAGATGAAAAAATATGCGGCATGTTATCCCTGAGTCATATCATTACAGATATTGAAGTCGCCTACATGACTGAATTAGAGATGGCATTGACGCAACGTAATCAAGCACTCAAAGCGTCTCAAAAGAGTCTGTTTTTAGCCAAGCAAATTATCAATGCATCATTAGATGGGGTGATGATTACAGATTGTCATGGCACTATTTTTCAAGTTAACCCAGCATTTACGACACTCACTGGATATACAGCGCATGAGGTGGTTGGCCAGACGCCGAGTATTTTAAGTTCAGGCAAGCATGATCAAGCTTTTTATGATCAAATGTGGGCCTCTTTACGCCGTGAGCATATGTGGCAAGGAGAAATTTGGAATAAAAAGAAAACTGGTGAGGTCTATCTGGAGTGGCTGACGATTATCGAAATCAAAGAGCCTGATGATGAGTTACTTTATGCTGCTATTTTTAGCGATATTACCGAGCGAAAAAAAGCCGAAAAGCGGATTATTTCACTGGCCTACTTTGATGAACTTACACATTTACCAAATCGTCGGCTGTTTAGCGATCGTCTAGATATGGCTTTGTCGATGGCCCACAGAGATAAAAGCAAGTTAGCCGTGATGTTCCTCGATCTCGATCATTTTAAACAAATTAATGACACTATGGGACACAATGTTGGTGATGTTCTCTTAAAGCAAGTGGCCGAACGTCTCCAAAAATGTGTTCATGAAGGGGATACATTGGCCCGTTTAGGTGGCGACGAATTCACATTATTACTCACTAATGTGAAGGACGAAGAGCAATTGACCACATTTGCAAATGTATTACTGTCGCAATTAAAAGCTCCATTTAAGCTCAATGGCCTCGATGTCTCGATTACCACCTCAATTGGCGCAGCCGTTTATCCTACAGATGCAACAGATTCACACAACTTATTGAAGCATGCTGACATTGCCATGTATCGCAGTAAAGAGCTAGGTCGAAATGCCTTTCATTTATATAAACCTGTGATGAATACACGCTCATTAGAAAGACTGGCGTTGGAAACACATTTTAAAAAAGCATTACGGACTGATGCATTTGAGCTGTTTTATCAACCTAAAATCAATATCAATAGCAATCAAATAGCGGGGGTTGAGGCGTTAATTCGATGGCAATGCAATGAGCTTGGCGCTATTTCACCTGCCCAATTTATTCCAATAGCAGAGTCACTCGGTTTGATTGTTGAGCTCGATTTGTGGGTGATTAACCGAGCATGTCAGCAAGTGCAGCTGTGGATAGCACAAGATATCCCCTTTGAGCATGTGGCAATAAACATATCGGCTTTGCATTTTTCGCAGGGAAACTTAGTACTGGCGATAAAAAATGCACTGTTACAATGGCAAATTCCAGCCAATCGGATAGAAATAGAAATCACCGAGAGTAGCTTTATTTGTTCTTTGAGCGAAGCGAAATCGGTTCTGGAAGAGCTAAATGAATTGGGAATAAAAATCGCATTAGATGATTTTGGTACTGGATTTTCGGCACTGAGTTATTTGACGCAATTACCAATCAATACATTAAAAATTGACGCTAGTTTCATTGCGAATATTCCTGAGGAGTACGGGAATAGCCAAATTGTTTCGGCGATTATCGCTTTGGCAAAAAGTTTACATTTAGGTTTAGTTGCTGAAGGGGTCGAACAAGAGAAACAATTACATTTCTTAAAACAATTACAGTGCCCAGTGATTCAAGGTTACTTTTTCAGTGAACCACTGACAGCACATGAGTGTACGGCCTTCATTAAACAGTACAATCATCCTTGCATTTAACTAGGGTCTGTTGACCTTTCAGGGTTAAATTTGCAGCTGCCTGTTTGGTATTTAGGCAAGGCAACACCTATGTGGTGTGGTTGTTCCCCATAAATAGGTGATGACCCTAGAGATCTTTAGCTGAACTCAGGGTAAGCAATTAAATACCCAGAGCTCAGCTTAACATGCTAAAAATCAATACTTACTTCATAAGATGTAAATTTTCGGATGTTAATGACGCCTGTATCAAAAATGAGATACTGGCCTTTAACTCCGAGAAGAACTGCAGAAATACTGGGATCTTTATCAAAATTAAATGAGCTAATTTTCTTTGGATAAACCTGAACTGGGTAGCTTAAATCAACCACTTCTTCATTGAGCACCTCAATTGCAGTTGCGCCAAATAACTGCGCGAGTTCATCGAGTTTGTCTTGAATTTGCGGAATGAGTTCACTGGCTGCGGCTTTTAAATCAATAACATCATTTTGGCCTTTAAGCATATTGCGCCAATTGGTTTTATCAGCAATAAACTCGGCTAATGCGACTTCGACTAAACCTGATTGCAAACGAGTTTGCACTTTAAATATAGGTAGCGCTTGAGTGGCTCCTTGATCAATCCAGCGAGTAGGGATTTGGGTATGTCGGGTAATGCCGACTTTCAATCCGGAAGTATTCGCAAGGTAAACATAGTGTGGGATCATGCAGTTATCTTCACCCCACTGAGGCTCTTTACATGTTCCTTGTGCGTGGTGGCAAGTTTCTGGTTTCATAATGCACATATCGCAACTGGCGAGTTTTCGCATACATACAAAGCAGTGACCTTGCGCATAACTTTTTTTAGTTTTTTTGGCGCAATGGCTGCAATAAATGTTACCGGTAAAGCTTAAAGTGAGTGGTTTACCAATTAAAGGATTTATATCAACGACTTGATCGCCGATAGGTAGTTGATATTGGATTGGTGTGGTTAAACTTGATTTGAGTTTTTTTAATGTACCCTGCATTGATTGGCCCCTTTTAATCAAGCAACCATACTAGCAAATTCTAAATTAATAAACTTGGTTTATTACATGCTTTTGATAGTTATCTAACCAAGTTAGGTAATCATTGAATGGCAGTGGTTTACTGTAGTGATAGCCTTGTACTATGTCACAATTGAAGTCTCTTAGTTTTTGCTCGACGAGATTAGATTCTACCCCTTCAGCGACGACCGTCAGATTTAAATGTTTAGCCATGTCGATTGTATTTTTAACTATGGTTAAATTTCGGGGTGATTCAACTAAGTCGAGAATGAAGCTTTTATCTATTTTGAGTTCATTAAATGGTAATTGTGAAATATAAGCTAAAGACGAATAGCCAGTACCATAATCGTCAACTGAGACATTCACTCCCATATTCGAAAAAGCCTTCATCAGCTCGCTGAGTAAATTAAAGTCACTGACCATCACAGATTCTGTTAGTTCTAAGTTCACTAAGTGTGACGGAATATCGTGATTTGCAATGAGGTTGGTGACCTTAGTCAGAAAACCACGCATGGTAATATCCTTACCACTAATGTTTATAGACACCTTATGCTGTTGAAACCCATGGGATAATAGCTCTTTTAGCTGTTTAAATGTAGTTTCGATAACCCACAAACTTAGTTCATTAATCACCCCTGTGTCTTCGGCAATGCGAATAAACTGATCTGGTGGAATAAAACCTAGCGTAGGGTGCTGCCAGCGTAACAACACTTCAGAGCCTTCGACGGTATTGTTATGAAGGTTAATTTGCGGCTGGTGGTATAGTTCGAGCTGATTATTACGGATTGCTTGTTGTAAATCTGTCGCGAGCGTGAGCCGCTGTGCAACATTAAAATGCTCATCTTCAGCGTAAATACAAATTTCTTTACCTGCTCTTTTCCCTTGAGCAAGAGCTTGAAAACTCTGGCTAATAATGTGGGAAACCAAGGTCGTAGTGGCAGGGTGATCACATACGCCAATATGTGTATCGAGATTGATAAACAGTCCACTCAGAGTTAAGTCTTTGTTGATGGTAAGCTGCATTTTTTCAAGCTGCAGCTGCAGTGCTTGTAGATTAATAAAACGATGCGCCAAAATGGCGAGCACACCATCGCGAGCTTTTGCGACTTTGATGGGGTGGCCATGTTTATGTTCAAAAGGGATAAAACGCCGATCGAGATTGATTTGTGCGCTTATGTCATTCACGACCTTAAGCACCAACTTGTCTGTTTCTTGATTACTGATATAAGGGGCAATAGAGTTAAAGTTGGAGATCTCGATCACACACAGGCTGAACTTACGCTGTTGGGCTTGTAAAGATTCAAGTGTGATCTCTAATTGATTTAGGTTAGGTAACCCAGTGGTAATTTCATGTGTGGCATTGTAGAGCGCTTTTTCTTTTTGATAGCGCATTCTGTCAGCCAAAGCCATCGCCATTAAAATAATCTCGAGCAGCACACCAATTAAAAAAGCATAACTGGTTAAAAATGTGTATTCAATTTTCCCCGTGAGCATCAACGGCTGGATAGGAGCGGTGCAGATTAAAGGGATCCACGAAACAATGTAAAACTTAGCCCAACGAAATCCGAGCCTGATTTTATAGCCAATTAACGTAAAACTTAAAAAGTACAAAATCCCTAAACAACAAAAAAACAGTGGTGCCGCTTGATATTCTGGCAGCCAAAAAGAAAGCAGTGTCAGCAACATCATTAGGATTAAAAAATTGCGCGAGATCTGATACAGACGACCTTTATGGGTATGGTAACGCAAAAAAGATAAAGCAAATAATAACGAGAAAATGGCAATAGTAAAATTACTGGCGATAACATATTTATGAATGAACGCCATGACAGGTATTGGCCAGATATAGTGACCAAAACCTAACACGACACCCATTAACACTAAGACTGAAATGATATAACCAATATAAAATAGATAAACAGTGTCTTTTATGGCAAAAAATAAGACAAGGTTGTATAAGGCGATCATCACGCAGATACCAATAAAGATCCCCCAAATTAAATGAATTTTTTCTTTTAAGCGTCCATATTCGTCGTGGTTATAAATTTTGATTGGGGTTTTGGCTATCCCTGTGGTTTTTATACGAATATATAAGTCAGTCCTGCTCTGGGCCTTTAATATTAAATCGAATGTTGGAATGCTGCGCTGTGCAAGCGTTAACCCTTGGCGTGTATCACCTAACGCCAATTGTTTTATCATATTTTTATGCTCATCGAGCTGATACACATCGAGTTCATCAAGCATGGGGTTGTCAAAGTGGGCAAAAAGCTGTGTATCGTGAGGGTCACGACTGGTTAGAGTGATTTTTAGCCAATAAGTGTGCTGTTCAAAACTCCAAGGAATATGCTGCCAATCATCTTTGACCATTAACCAAGGATCGCGAAGATGATCATTTAACGTAACTTTATTGTCAGAATCGATAAAAAAGGCTGTTTGCGTATAGATGATTTGCGTGCGGTTGATGGTGCGTTGGGTCGGATCACCGATATGCCCTATCATGACACTAATTAACATACACAGGATAAAAAGAATGATCGCTGGAATGATGTATTTGATTAAATTGGGTACTGGCATTAAGGCTCTAGAAATTACTTTTACATGAATAGCAGTGCAAAGTGTAGACGGGTACAGCCTGAAATGACAATTGAAAAGGCTAGGGAAGAAAAGTAGGGTGCATGGTTGCACCCTAACAATAAAACGCTACTTAGCTCTTTTCACGCTCTATGGCGCGGTAGGCAATATCTGTGCGGTATTCAACACCAGCCCAATGAACTTCTTTAACTAATTCATAAGCAGCTTGTTGCGCTTGTGTAACGGTATGTCCTAACGCTGTTGCACACAAGACACGACCGCCAGCGGTGACGATGTCATCACCAACTTGTTTAGTGCCAGCATGAAAGACTTTTTGACCTTCAGCATAATCAACTTTTAGCCCTGAGATCACATCACCTTTCGGGTAATCACCTGGATAACCAGCTGCGGCAAGTACCACACCGACCGCTGCACGTGAATCAAATTCAATCGTTGTTTTATCAAGCTCGACACGATTTGCAGCTTCGATCAGCTCAACCAAATCTGATTGCAAACGCAGCATCATAGGTTGTGTTTCTGGATCACCAAAGCGGCAGTTGTATTCGATTACTTTTGGAGTGCCGTCAGCATCAATCATTAAACCAGCGTATAAAAAGCCAGTGTAAGGGTGGCCTTCAGCAGCCATTCCTTCAACCGTTGGATGAATAACTTCATTCATAATGCGCTGGTGAATTTCATCGGTTACAACTGGCGCAGGAGAATAGGCACCCATGCCACCTGTATTTGGACCTTGATCTTGGTTATAAGCGCGTTTGTGATCTTGTGATGTTGCAAACGGCAGTACATTTTTACCATCAACCATCACAATGAATGAGGCTTCTTCACCGGTTAGAAACTCTTCGATGACTACACGGCTTCCGGCTTCACCAAATGCATTCCCAGCGAGCATATCGCGAATGGCTTCTTCAGCTTCAGCTTCGGTCATTGCTACAATCACACCTTTACCAGCGGCTAAACCGTCGGCTTTGATGACGATAGGTGCACCTTTTTCGGCTAAGTAAGCCAAAGCGGGCTCAATTTGCTCGAAAGTTTGGTAGTCTGCAGTTGGGATGTTATGACGTGCTAAAAAGTCTTTAGTGAATGACTTTGAGCCTTCTAATTGAGCCGCTCCAGCCGTAGGGCCAAAAATGGCCATCTCAGCTGCACGAAACTTATCAACTACACCCATTACGAGTGGGACTTCTGGCCCAACAATGGTTAAGGCGACCGCATTTTGTTGAGCAAAGGCGAGTAACCCGTCTAAGTCTTCAACACCAATAGCGATATTTTCTAATTTAGCTTCAAGCGCTGTGCCAGCGTTGCCAGGCGCGACGAATACTTTGTTTACTTTTGTTGATTGTGCCGCTTTCCATGCAAGTGCATGTTCACGACCACCACTACCAATTACAAGTACATTCACAAGGAGATCCCTATTTGTTATCTGGTTTTCTAAATTTGAGTGTCATGCGATCACTTTCACCGATGGCGCGATATTTTTCAGCATCTTGTTCGCCAAGAGCGAGGCGAGGAGGTAAGGTCCAGACCCCTTTTTCATGCTCGGCAGTATCAAGTGGATTTGCATTAATTTCACTTTTATCGATAAGTTCAAAGCCTGCTTGTTCAGCTAGAGCGATAACCCAACTCTCTTTGACATACCCTGAGCGTTTAGCTTTTTTTTCATCTCGATCTTCAGGGAGGCGATGATCGACCACTCCTAAAATCCCACCTGGTTTTAGTGCGGTGTAAAAAGCTTGAAACGCGTTATTGACGCCTTCCAAATCACGTTGCATATACCAGTTGTGTAGATTTCTAAAAGTAAGCACCATATCAGCACTTTGCGCTGGGGCAATTGAATGATGGGTACCTGGGTAAAATTCTGAGACTTTAACATCACTAAACGCTTGATTGCTTTTGAGCTTATCATCAAAGCTATATAGCGCGCGTTGATAATATTTCACTTGCGAATCAGCTGGAAAGTGTGCGGCATAGTACATACCATGTTCTTTAAGAGCTGGGGCTAGAATATCGGTGTACCAACCGCCACCAGGCCAAATTTCAACCACTGTCATTGTTGGCTCTAAACCAAAAAATGTCAGAGTGTCTATCGGGTGGCGATAAACATCACGACCTCGATTTTCATGACTGCGAAGCGTATCTTGGCTTGCATCGGTTAATAAGGTATTGATATCTGTACTGGCACAAGCTGTTAAGACTAAAGCTAAAGTTGCACTAAGCGCTGTTTTAAAGCGTGGCATTATCTGAATTCTCAATTGTTATCATTTTTATGCTAACAAAAATAGCAGAAAAAATGTTGCTGGCTATCACTTTTACAATAAGAGTGTGACGGTATTACCAATGATAACGACAAGCTAAGAGGCTTAGCTTGTCGTGATTGATTGTGCTTAGTGACGGAAATGACGCATGCCAGTAAAGACCATTGCCATTCCATGCTCATTAGCTGCAGCGATTACTTCATCATCGCGCATTGAGCCACCTGGTTGAATAACCGCGGTGATCCCTGCATCTGCCGCTGCATCAATCCCATCGCGAAATGGGAAGAAGGCATCAGACGCCATGACAGAGCCTTTGACTTCTAAACTTTCATCGGCAGCTTTAATGCCTGCAATTTTGGCTGAGTAAACACGGCTCATTTGGCCTGCACCTACACCAATGGTCATGCCATCTCGTGCATAGATAATCGCATTTGATTTAACAAACTTAGCCACTTTCCAGCTAAACATTAAATCGTTTAGCTCTTGCTCTGTTGGCTGGCGTTTAGAAACAACAGTTAAATCGCCTTGCGTCACCATGCCCAAATCGCGATCTTGTACCAAGATACCACCGTTAACACGCTTGATATCGTGACCGGTTGTTTTACCAGACCACTGACCACACTCTAATAAACGAACGTTTTGTTTTGCTGCAACTATTTGTGCCGCGTCTTCAGAAACGCTCGGTGCGATAATCACTTCAACAAACTGACGTGAAACGATTGCTTCAGCAGTATTGGCATCTAACTCTTGGTTAAAAGCTATGATGCCACCAAATGCGGATGTTGGGTCAGTTTTAAATGCGCGCTCATACGCCTCTAAAATGTTGCCACCTACAGATACACCACACGGATTAGCATGTTTTACGATCACACAAGCTGGTTCAGCAAACTCTTTGACGCACTCAAGGGCTGCATCAGTATCAGCGATATTGTTGTAAGAAAGTGCTTTACCTTGTAACTGCTTTGCAGTGGCCACAGAGGCTTCAGAGACATCATTCTCAACATAAAAAGCGGCATTTTGGTGTGAATTTTCACCATAGCGCATATCTTGCTTTTTCTTGAATTGGAAATTAATTGTGCGAGGAAACGCTGATTCTGGATGTTCAGCAGCATTTTCACTGTAATCAGGCACTTTAGTGCCAAAGTAATTGGCGATCATTCCATCGTATTGTGCTGTGTGTTCAAAAGCAGCAATCGCTAAATCAAAACGTGTTTGGTATGTTGTTGCACCGTCATTAGCGTCCATTTCTGCTAATACGCGATCGTAATCACCAGCATTAACAATAATTGTGACGTCTTTATTATTTTTAGCTGCAGCACGAACCATGGTTGGTCCGCCGATATCGATGTTTTCAATCGCATCTTCTAAGCTACACCCTTCTTTTGCTACAGTTTCAGCAAATGGGTAAAGATTGACAACAACCATATCAATTTCAGAAATGTTGTTTTGTGCCATCACGTCTTCGTCTGTACCGCGACGAGCTAAAATACCACCGTGAATTTTCGGGTGCAGTGTTTTAACACGGCCATCCATGATTTCAGGGTGACCGGTGTAATCAGATACTTCTGTTACTTGGATGCCGTTATCGGCTAAAAGCTTACAGGTTCCGCCAGTTGATAGAATATCAACCCCTTTTGCAGCAAGAGCGCGTGCGAATTCAACAATACCAGTTTTGTCTGACACGCTTAATAGTGCGCGGCGAATAGGACGAAGTGTATCCATTGTAGTTTTGATTACCTCAAATTATAGAGTTAGCAAAAAAAGCTAAACATTAACAGTTGTTTCCAGTAGCGCTGGTCTTTTTGAACAAGTATAAATCTGTGTAACAAAAAAGCACCCGAGGGTGCTTTTTATGCAGCCTAAGCTGCTTGGTGATTAGTTCATACCGTATTTTTTTAACTTCTTACGAAGTGTGCCACGGTTAATGCCTAATAAAATAGCCGCGCGCGTTTGGTTACCGCGGGTATAAGTCATTACTTCTTCAAGTAATGGTGCTTCAAGCTCAGAAAGAACAAGGTCATAAACGTCTTGCACATCTTGGCCATTAAGCTGTTTCAAGTAGTGATGCACAGCTTTTTTAACTGCATCGCGTAATGGTTGCGGTTTTTCGTGTGACTGAACATGTGGGTTTGTGATAAATGGAGAAGTCACATTTTGTTCGAACATTGTATTCTTTCTCTTTCTTAATTTGCTGCTAGTGTTTCAAAGTATTGGTCTAATGCTGAAACTTGCTGGTTAATTGTTTCAAGTGCATTAAATACTCGCCTAAACTGTCCTTCCTTATCATGAGCTTGCAAATACCAGGACACATGTTTTCGAGCAATACGCGGCCCCATTACTGAACCATAGAATACATGCAAGTTTGCAATGTGTTCCATCAAAATACTTCTTACTTCTGCTATTTCAGGAGTAGGGAGTAATTCGCCTGTTTTCAGATAATGAGCGGTCTCCCTAAAAATCCAAGGGCGACCTTGTGCTGCTCTTCCAATCATGATGGCATCTGCGCCCGTGTAGTCTAAGACCTGCTTTGCTTTCTCTGGTGAGGTAATATCACCATTGGCAACAATAGGTATAGACACTGAACGCTTAATATCCCTGATGGTTTGATATTCAGCCTCACCTTTGTACATACACGCTTTTGTGCGTCCATGAACAGCTAGTGAAGCAATACCATTGCGTTCAGCTATTTTTGCAATTTCAACACCATTACGATTATCGGTATCCCAACCTGTGCGGATTTTAAGTGTTACAGGAACATCCACTGCATCAATGACAGCTTGAACGATTTCCTCAACTAAATCCGGATATTGTAACAGTGCAGAACCTGCAAGTTTTTTATTCACTTTCTTTGCTGGGCATCCCATGTTGATATCAACAATTTGAGCACCATTTGCCACATTAAATTGAGCTGCCTGAGCCATGAGCGCAGGATCGGCTCCTGCAATCTGTACCGAACGAATACCGGTTTCACCTGAATGATCCATTCGGCTCATCGATTTTTCAGTTTTCCAAACATCAGGATTAGAAGACAGCATTTCAGATACAGCTAAGCCAGCACCTAAGCGACGGCAAAGTTGACGAAATGGCCTGTCAGTAATGCCTGCCATAGGCGCGACAATCACATTGTTTTCTAATTGATATGGACCGATACGCACAGCTTTAAAAGGCCTCTATTTAAGGGGCGCTAAGTTTACGTTTTTTTTTGCAAAAATCAAAGGCTATAAATTGAACAAAAGTGTTTTTTTTTAAACTTTATGTATTGACTTTCGCTAAGCGGTTGAGAGAATCATTTTTATGGTTAAAAAAAATACAACTAGTTAATGCCGACAGATCACATATTCAGGTGATGTCGGCATTAAAAGCTGGTTTAGTGTTTGCGACCGCTGACACGAACCCATTCGCCTTTTTCTTCGATAGGGTCTAAATGACATAATGATTGATACACATCGACGACGGATTGACCTTGCTCATTGAGGATCCCTGATAGGGCGAGTCCACCACCGGACTTAAGCAAGCCTAAAATAACAGAGTGAAGCTCACGAAGTGGGGCTGCAAGAATATTCGCAACCACTACATCAGCGCTAAATTCAGGTTGATCTTGCGGTAAATAGACTTCGAGTTGATCGGCCACATTATTTCGCTCAGCGTTATCTATGCTCGCAGCTAGTGCTTGTGGATCGATATCAATTCCAATCACGCGTTTTGCGCCTAGCTTAATTGCTGCAATACCTAAAATGCCAGAGCCACAACCAAAATCAACGACTGTTTTATCAGTCAAGTCTTGGCTTTCTAACCATTCAAGGCAAAGTGCCGTCGTTGCGTGCGTACCAGTGCCAAACGCTAAACCAGGATCTAATAGGACATTAACAGCGGTTGGATCAGGGATATCTCGCCAACTAGGGCATATCCAAAGGCGTTCGCCAAATTTGATTGGGTGAAAGTTATCCATCCACTCTCTTTCCCAGTCTTTGTCTTCTAATTGCTCGATTTTATAGACAAATTGCTGCGACAACTCTGGCTGTGATGATAAAAAGCGCACAACGGCTTGCATATCTTCGCTCGCATCAAATAAACCAATAACAGTGGTATCAGCCCATAAAATGACTTCACCTATGGGGGGTTCATAAATAGGGGTATCTTTAGCGTCAATAAAGGTAACAGAGGCACTGCCACATTCCATTAAGTAATCGCTAATTTGATCAGCATTTTCTTTGTTCGCATTGATACGGATTTGGATCCAAGCCATGTTGGTGACCTTTTAATTATGAATGAAGAAAAAAGGCCGCTAAGCGGCCTTTTATAATCAGTTTTAAGCTCGGCGATTATTTAAAATCTAAAAAGCTCTTAAGTAAATCAGAACGTGAAGGATGGCGTAATTTTCGTAACGCTTTAGCTTCAATCTGACGGATACGTTCACGGGTTACATCGAACTGCTTACCCACTTCTTCCAAAGTATGGTCAGTATTCATATCAATACCAAAACGCATTCTTAATACTTTTGCTTCACGTGCTGTTAAGCCCGCTAATACTTCGTGTGTTGCGCCTTTCAAGCTTTCCATTGTCGCTGAATCAATGGGTGATTCAATGGTGCTATCTTCAATAAAATCACCTAAGTGAGAATCTTCATCATCACCGATCGGGGTTTCCATTGAAATAGGCTCTTTGGCTATTTTTAATACCTTACGAATTTTATCTTCAGGCATCATCATACGTTCAGCTAGTTCTTCAGGGTTTGGCTCACGGCCCATTTCCTGTAGCATTTGTCGTGAAATACGATTGAGCTTATTGATCGTTTCAATCATATGTACTGGGATACGAATCGTACGTGCTTGGTCCGCAATTGAACGTGTAATCGCTTGGCGGATCCACCATGTTGCGTAAGTCGAGAATTTATAACCACGGCGATATTCAAACTTATCAACCGCTTTCATTAGACCAATGTTACCTTCTTGGATCAAATCCAAGAATTGTAAACCACGGTTGGTGTATTTTTTTGCTATTGAAATAACAAGACGTAAGTTAGCTTCAACCATTTCTTTTTTAGCACGACGGGCTTTTGCTTCGCCGATGCTCATGCGGCGATTAATGTCTTTAATTCGCTCGATGCTTAAACCAGTTGTTTGCTCCATGCCACGTAGTTTATTTAAACTACGTTCAATTTCTGGACGACACTCTTCAAGTTTGGCTGAATATTTTTCACCCGCGTTGATTTCGATTTCGAGCCATTCGCCATTGCTTTCATTGTTAGCAAAATGCTTGATGAAAGTTTTCTTTGGTAATTTTGCAATCTGACATGCTTGCTTCATGATCAAGCGTTCTTGAACACGAACACGGTCCATCATTTCACGCATGTTATTCACCATGCGGTCAAATTGCTTTGGCATTAATTTGAAGGTACGGAAAAGGTCACCAATTTCAGCGATGGCTTCTTTTGCGTCAGGATGAGTACGTCCTTTTACTTCGAAGATATCGCGAGCTTTGTTGTAAAGATCACGTAATTTTTCGAAGTTTTCACGGGCTTCTTCAGGATCTGGACCTGTATCAACTTCTTCTTCGTCTTCGTCATCATCATCGTCACTATCAAGATCAGAGTCTTCGTCTTTGAGCTGTTCAGCATTAAGTTCAGAGCCGATGTGAGTCGCAGCTATTGGAATTTGTTCTTCATCAGGATCGAAAAACCCTGAGATAATATCGCTAAGTCGAATTTCTTCAGCTTCGTATTTATCCCATTGATCAAGAAGGTAAGTGATAGCTTCAGGGTACTCAGCGACAGAAATTTGTACTTGGTTGATACCTTCTTCGATGCGTTTGGCGATTTGGATTTCGCCTTCGCGGGTTAGAAGCTCAACGGTGCCCATTTCACGCATATACATACGGACAGGGTCAGTTGTACGGCCGATCTCTTTTTCTACAGTAGCAAGCGCTGCTGCTGCAGCTTCAGCTGCATCTTCATCAGTAGTTGTTTCTTGCATCATCAGTTCATCGGCATCTGGGGCGTTTTCGCTTACCTGAATACCCATGTCGTTGATCATACTGATGATATCTTCAACTTGATCTGAATCAATAATGTCTTGTGGAAGGTGGTCGTTCACTTCAGCGAACGTCAAATAGCCTTGCTCTTTACCTTTTTGAATCAGGAGTTTTAGTTGTGACTGAGGAGTTTGCTCCATAGAGATTTTCTCTTCCACTTTGAAAAGTTGACACTGCAGGCGTCAGCTCGGAAATTAGTTCAAATGCGACGCGATGAATAGAGCATTATAACACGAAGTATTTTTTCTGGCTAGCTCACCGGTTGCTGTTAGTTATTTTAAGCGCCTTTTAAGGCTTGGGTTAATAAGGAGTATTCGAGTCTCTCCTCTTTATTGAGTCCTTGTGTTTTATCTTTTATTAATAAGGTCTCAAGACGATGATTTAAACACTGGTCTTCAATAAATTTAAATGTATTTTGAAAATAAATGGCCAACTGCTCTTCTGCAATTTGATGTTGCCAACCAGCTAAGCGAGATAATGCTTTAAATTCTGGTGTATCTCGATGTAACTCTAAGATTTGCCCTGTATTGATATGGGGGTGTTTTAAGCAAAGAGCTTGTAGATTTTTAAATAAAGCCAAGCCAGGTAAATTAAGCTCAACTAATTCAGGTGAGTGAGGAATTGTATTGGCTAAATTCGGGTGCTGAAGCAACAAACCAATCGCAATGCGCATAGGAGTCATTTTAAATTTACTTTGCACTGATTGTTGTTGGCGCGGATTATTGAGTTTTTGATTAAGTTGTTCACGGGTTCTGCCAATCAAGCGCGCGAGTTTCTCGAGCAAATTTTCTTGGTAAAAGTCACTGGGGACTTTCTCAATCAGCGGCAGCGCTAAGCTCATTAGCTTGGCTTTTCCTGCATCGGTAGCAATATCGATATCAATACTGAGTCGCTCAAACAAGACTTTACTAAAGTCAGATGCCTGTTCTAAGCGTTGTTCGAAGAGTTCTTTGCCTTCTTTTTGTACTAAAGAATCGGGATCTTCGCCATCAGGTAAAAAAACGAATTGTAGCGATTTGCCATTATTTAAATAAGGTAAGGCATTTTCGAGCGCGCGCCATGCTGCATCTTTACCCGCTCTATCGCCATCGTAGCAACAAACGACTTTATCTGTGGTTCGAAATAAGGTTTGCATATGTTCGCTCGTTGTTGCCGTACCTAGTGCAGCAACCGCATATTCGATTCCTTGTTCAGACAAAGCAACAACGTCCATATACCCTTCAACAACCATAACTTGCGTGAGTTTTTTAAAGGCTTGTTTGGCTTCATATAAGCCGTAAAGCTCAAAACCTTTGTGAAAAATACGTGTTTCGGGTGAGTTTAAATACTTAGGGCCATTATCTCCTTGTAAGATGCGTCCCCCAAAGGCGATCACTCTGCCGCGTTTGTCGCGAATCGGAAACATAAGGCGATCACGAAAGAAATCAAACTGGCGCCCAGGTGTTTTTTCACTTGCTAATTTTAAATCAACAAGTTGCTTTTTTTGAGCGACCGTGCGCCCTAAATGTTTACACAACCCATCCCATTCACTTGGCGCGTAGCCAATCATAAACTTTTTAACTGTTTGACCTGAAAGTCCTCGCCCTTTTAAGTATTCAATAACAGCATTTGAATTATCATGGCGCTTGAGTTGGTGCTCGTAAAATTGACTTGTTTGCATCATTAGATCGTAATCAGAGCGTTTTTGTTCTGCACTGACTTGGGGTTTGTTGCTTTGGCCGTGAGTGTTTTCGCGGGGAACTTCCATATGCAACATAGATGCGAGTTCTTCGATGGCATCAACAAAGTCGAGCTTTTCATAATCCATCATAAATGAAATCGCATTGCCATGAGCGCCGCAACCAAAACAATGGTAAAACTGTTTATCTTGTGAAACCGTGAAAGAAGGGCTTTTTTCATTATGGAAAGGGCAGCACGCTTGGTAATCTTTACCTGCTTTTTTCAGACCGACTTTACCGTCGATTAAATCGATAATATCTGTTCGTGCGAGTAAGTCATCAATAAAGCTACGTGGGATTTTTCCGGCCATAGAAGTTTCAGTCTAATGAAGTTGGTTGCAAGAATAACGGAATTTGGAATTTGGATCTACAAGAGGCTAAAACGAAGAAACCGAGCACTAGGCTCGGTTCAGTAACAGTATCGCTACTTTATTATGGGCTTAATCGTTGCTTTATTAAGCCAGAGATTTTACCGATGTCGGCTTTACCTTCAGCTTGGCTTTTGATTAACCCCATAACTTTACCCATGTCTTGCATTCCCGATGCACCGCAATCTGAAATTGCTTTGTCAATTAGCTGAAGAATTTCTTCTTCACTTAAAGGTTTTGGTAAAAAGCCTTCAAGTACACTGATTTCACTTGCTTCAGTTTGTGCTAAATCTTCGCGGCCAGCGTTTATAAACTGGTCGTGAGCATCGCGACGTTGCTTAACCATTTTAACAATAACTGAAGTAATTGCTGCTTCATCTAATGTTATTTGGTTATCAATTTCGCGCTGTTTGATTTCAGCTAATGCCATGCGAATAGTACCAAGAGTAATTTTATCCTTGGCACGCATTGCATCTTTTTGTGCGTCTTTTAATTGTGTCAATAGACTCATTAAATACAAGACCTGACTAAATTAGTAAAGTTTAACGCGACGTGCGTTATCGCGAGAAAGCTTTTTCATGTGGCGTTTTACTGCCGCTGCTTTCTTACGCTTACGCTCTGCTGTTGGCTTTTCATAAAATTCGCGGCTACGAACTTCAGAAAGGATACCTGCTTTTTCACATGAACGCTTGAAACGACGTAAAGCCACGTCAAACGGTTCGTTTTCTCTTACTTTGATTACTGGCATTAAAAAATCACCTACTAACTAAATGAGTTTGACTCATGTGGCCAACAATTGGCCGTCTAGTTCAAAAATGGTGCGGCATTGTAATCCGAAGCAAGCCGCAATGTAAAGAATAATTATAACAAAGCTAGTAAAATTCCGCCAAGTCAGTAAAATTGGCGCTCTGTTTTACGATTCTGTGCGTAAAATACCATATTTTAATCATGTGTAAGCATTAAATCGGTGTGTTTGGGAGTTTAACTGATGCGTATTTTAGGAATTGAATCATCTTGTGATGAAACAGGAATTGCAATTTATGATGATGAACAAGGGTTATTAGCGCATCAACTTTACAGCCAAGTAAAGCTGCATGCTGACTATGGTGGGGTGGTGCCTGAGTTAGCTTCAAGAGATCACGTGCGAAAAACTTTACCCTTGATTACTGCTGCTTTGAATGAAGCCGGGTGTACTGCAACCGATATAGATGCTATCGCTTACACAGCAGGACCAGGCTTAGTCGGTGCATTGCTTGTTGGGTCGTCGATTGGCCGCGCACTTTCATTTGGTTGGGGAATTCCTGCGGTTGCAGTTCATCATATGGAAGGGCATTTGCTTGCGCCCATGCTTGAGGAAAACCGTCCTGAGTTTCCATTTGTCGCATTATTGGTTTCGGGTGGTCATACGCTGCTTGTTAAAGTCGCGGGAATTGGTGAATACGAAATTCTTGGTGAATCAATTGATGATGCAGCCGGTGAAGCGTTTGATAAAACGGCAAAATTATTAGGTTTAGATTACCCCGGTGGCCCTTTGTTGGCAAAATTAGCAGAACAAGGCACACCGAAGCGGTATATTTTCCCAAGGCCGATGACTGACCGCCCAGGTCTAGATTTTAGCTTTAGTGGTTTAAAAACGTTTGCAGCTAATACAATTCGTTCAGAAGGCGACGATTTACAAACTAAAGCCGATATAGCTCATGCTTTTCAAACAGCCGTTATCGATACGCTGGCAATCAAGTGTAAAAGAGCATTAAAACAAACCGGAATTAAACGCTTGGTTATTGCCGGTGGCGTGAGTGCAAATAGTTACTTACGCGAGCAATTTGCTAAGATCATGCAAGGTATGCAAGGTGAGGTGTTTTATCCAAGAACAGAGTTTTGTACAGATAACGGCGCTATGATTGCCTATGCTGGTATGCAGCGTTTTAAAGCTGGGCAGTTTTCTGATTTAGACACTAAAGTGAAACCTCGCTGGTCAATAGAAGAACTACCTCCTCTTTAAAAGGTAGTAACATAAAAAAGCTAACAATTGGTTAGCTTTTTTTATGTCCGACTTTTGGCTCAGTGCCTTTAATTAAGCGAAGAATGTTAGCGCTATGGCGAAATACAATTAAAACGGCCAGCATGGTAACGGGTACTGTATAAAGTGGCTTAATCAACCAAGTATAAAATGGGGCAAGACTGACCGTAATGAGTGCCGCTAAGGATGAATAGCGAGTTAACCACACAATAGCAAGCCAAGTCGCAATTAATAAGCCAGCAAGAGATAACCCAATTGGCAATAAAGTACCAAATGCAGTGGCAACGGCTTTACCACCTTTAAATTGAAAAAAGACTGGGTATATGTGGCCTAAACAGGCCGCCACCCCAATTAGTCCAAGCATCAGCGGCTCTATTTTTAAAAAGTAAGCCCCCCAAACTGGGATCGTGCCTTTTAAAATATCAAACATAAGCACTAAAGCGGCAGGAAGCTTCCCTCCTAGGCGCAATACATTGGTTGCTCCCGGGTTTTTAGAACCAAATTCTCTGGGATCAGGCAAAGATAAAACACGACTAATTAAGACTGCTGAGGAAATCGAGCCAAATAAATAGGCAAAAATGAGCATTACACCTGTTAACACTGTGATCCTTATTTTTTAATCAGCAAAATTGGGCTATTATCTGCCGCTGATATTATTCCGGTGAAGGGTACTGGTTTTTTTTAAAATTAGGTATCCGACCAGCCACAAGTTCGAGCATCTTTACTATGGATAAAGTATTTATATCGCAATTGCAAGTAAACACTATCATTGGTGTCTACGATTTTGAAAAAGAAAGTAAACAGGATTTATTTTTTGATGTTGAGATGCTGACAGATATTCGCGTTGCTGCGCTGTCTGATGATATTAACGACGCTGTTGATTATGCACTAGTGAGTGAGCGAATTATCGCACATACCACAGCCAAGCCTGTTGAGTTACTTGAAACCTTGGTAGAGCAGCTGGCAGCTATTATTTTAACTGAGTTTAATGTCCAACAGGTGATGATCCGTGTGAGTAAACCCGCTGCGGTAAAAGCTGCGCAAACAGTTGGAGTTGAAATCACTCGGTTTAGGCCTGCTTAAATGACCTCTATTTTTATAAGCTTGGGCTCAAATATTAATAAAGCGCATTATATTCGCTCAGCAAACGCAGTGCTTAGTGAGCATTTTAATGAGTTAGTTTACTCGTCCGTCTTCGAAAGTGAGTCTATTGGTTTTAGTGGCAATAACTTTTATAACTCTGTGATTGGCGCAACCACTGAGTTGTCGTTAGACGAAGTATGCAGGTTGCTAAAACAAATCGAACGTGATCATGGCCGGACAGACAACGATAAAAAGTTTAGCCCACGAACCCTCGACCTTGATTTGCTTTTTTATGACGATGTGATTTGTTCTTCCCCAGCTCAATTACCCCGAGATGAAATCATTAAAAACGCCTTTGTATTATGGCCGTTAGCAGAAGTGGCCCCCGAATTTATTCACCCTGTTGTAAAGCAACGTATAGCGGACATTTGGCAAGCATACGATAAAACACAACAAAAACTATGGAAAGTGGAGTTACCAGTAGTATGAGTATTATTGAAATCATTGTGTTGGCGCTAGTGCAAGGGTTAACCGAGTTTTTACCTATATCGAGCTCTGCTCACTTAATTTTGCCTTCGCAGATTTTAGGATGGCAAGATCAAGGCACTGCGTTTGATGTCGCCGTACATGTCGGCACTTTAGTGGCTGTAATTATTTATTTTCGTAAAGAAGTGGCTGATATTTTAGGCGCGTGGTTTAAATCATTTGGCGAACAAGGTAAAACGGATGACAGCAAACTAGGATGGTGGATTATTCTTGCCACGATTCCTGCGCTGGTTATTGGTTACTTTTTTAAAGACTTTGTGGAAAGTTACTCTCGCAATGCGTGGATTATCGCGACTACCACTATCGTATTTGGATTGCTGCTTTGGTATGCCGATGCCAAAGGTAAACAAATGAAATCGATTTATCAGCTCAATTGGGTCAGTGCGCTGTTAATTGGTCTTTCTCAAGTGGTGGCGATGGTGTTCCCTGGTACCTCTCGCTCAGGCATCACGATGACGGTTGGTTTATTACTCGGGTTAAATAAACAAAGTGCGGCACGATTTTCATTCTTAATGTCTATCCCTGTGATTGCAGCGGCGGGTTCTTATTATATTTATAAGCTCTCAACGGGCGAGGAGCTTATTGATTGGAATGCGATTGTATTGGGCTCTGTGCTGTCCTTTATCTCCGCTTATATTTGTATTTATTTCTTTTTGAAAGTGATCGAACGCATGGGAATGTTACCTTTTGTGATTTATCGTTTGATCCTTGGGGTTGGTTTATTTGGCTTTTTGTATTTTTCAGCCGTTTAACATAATAAATTTCAGCTTGAGTGAGAGATGGATGGGCTAAATCGTGATCTTTAATCTTATCAAGAATGAAATTGAGTCATAATCAAAACCGCTCCCAAATGGGGGCGGTTTTTTGTTGCCAGCCGTGATCTTTAAATTTTGTACCTTGTTTATAGGGATCTTTTTTATTTTTAACAATGAGTTAAGTTTTTACTTCGACGATATCTTCTTCTGTGATGAAAAATAATCGAAGTGAAAATTTTTTTGTTAATACATACATGAAAAAGGTATGAAGCTATGGCGCTGAAATTGTATGCCAGCATAAATGTTCAGTTTAATTAGGGGCAGTTGATCTTTCGTGATGATTTTTACAGCGAATTGTTGGGTATTTTTACAAGGCATCGCTTTTGTGGTGTAGCGAGCTATACCACAAAAGCGATAACGCAGTAGAAATACCCAACAAACGCTGCCCGAAGGGTTCGGCTAAAAGCGTATTTCTCTTTGTTGAGCAGTATTTGCTTAGAATGACTAGGCTACACACTACTCGCCGTGATAAAAACGCTTTTATATCGAACAAAATTTAACCACGAAAGATCAACAGATGTATGGACTCCCACCTCCCTCGGGAGTAGCGTAATAAGTGACAAAACTTTTACCAAGTAGCCCATACATGTTTGATTGTAATGTGATAGCAATTGATTTAGCAAAAAATTTATTTCAGGTTTGTAAGACAGATAAGAACGGTCAGGTTATTTATAACAAAGCAATCTCCAGAGCTAAACTCAAAGGATTACTAATTAAAGAGAAAAAATCTTTAGTTGCTATGGAATCATGTAGCAGTACACATTATTGGGCACGCTTTGCCAAACAAGTAGGTCATTATGTGAAAGCTATCAATGCCCGACAGGTGAAAGCGTTTAGGCAAGGCCAGAAGACAGATGCGAACGATGCATTGGCAATAAGTGTTGCGGCTCGCCAGCCTCATATAAAAGAAAGTCGTTTACTTTCAGTGCAAGAGCAATGTCTACAAGGAATAGAATGCATGCGGGATTTATTAGTTAAGCAAAAAGTCAACTTAAGTAATCAGCTCCGCGCTTTATTACTTGAATTGGGGCATGCTATTGCTCAAGGTGATGCTCAGTTAATACAAGCCATTCCTGAGATACTTGAAGATGCAGAAAATGATTTAACACATCGCTTTCGCTTTTCAATACAACTGACTTTTAGGCGTTTTATTGGAACAATAGAAGAAGTTAAACTGATTGAAGAAAAGTTACGAGAAATCGTTAAACAAGACCCAATCTGCACTCGTTTACAAGCATTAGAAGGTGTGGGTCCCGTCTGTGCTATTTTAATGAAAATAGCTTTAGGTAACACCACACATTTCAAAAATGGTCGGGAAGCTGCTGCCTGTTTAGGCTTAACGCCAGTACAACATAGTAGTGGTGGTAAGGAGAAAATAGGCTCAATATCGAAAGTGATAGGAAACAAGAAGCTGCGCAGCGCTTTGTATAAAGGTGCATTAGCTGTTGTTTGCCAACTAGAAAAAAGAGAAAGCCGTAGCCAAAAAGATATCTGGTTAAGAGAATTAACCGTTCGTCGAGGTAAAAAAATAGCCGCGATAGCGTTGGCGAATAAAACAGTAAGAACTGCTTTTGCGTTGCTAAAGCATGATGCAGAGTATCAGCCACAATTACTTGTGGCTTAGATTTGTCAAAAAGAGCGTATTAAAATAGGTAAGACCGACCTTCAAGAGACTGTTAGGGGCTGAAGTTTATAAAACTGCTCAACAGAAAAGTCATGAAGGTGCGAAAACATCAGAGGCCAGAGGTAGCACCTCAATTTGAGCCTGTATATAAGCGAGCATCTAACTTATTTTAAACTTTTTCTTTTTGACATTAACGGGGAGTCCATATAAGCCCCTAAGTACTCTTGGTGTAATTGGCTCACTTGCTGCTGCGCAAAAGGTAGGTCTTTTGAATTATCAATAATATCATCGGCTTTTTTTTGTTTTTCAGAGCGTGACATTTGCGCTGCAATAATGGCCTCGATTTGTGCTGTAGAGACGTTATCGCGTGCACTGGTACGGCTGATTTGCAATGATTCAGGGGCATCAATTAAGACAGTGCGGGTACAGATTTGGTCTAGTTGATTTTCAAATAATAAAGGAGCCACCAGAATCACGTACTGGCTGGTAGCAGCGTTTAGATCTTGATGAATTTTTTCTCGAATTAACGGGTGCAATAAATTATTTAGCCATGTTTTATCAACAGGGTGAGTAAATATTTGCTCGCGCAATTTAGCGCGGTTAAGTTCGCCATTGGAGAGTAAAATATCAGTGCCAAAGTGCTGGCTAATAGCTTTTAGTGCAGGGCTTCCCACTGCGACCACGTCACGGGCAATAATATCTGCATCGACTAATTCTATGCCCTGCTTTGCGAACATATTGGCGATAGCTGTTTTACCTGAACCAATCCCTCCAGTGAGGCCTATCACAGGTTTGTTTAAAAGTACTGGGGGATAGTGTTGAACCATAATTGGGCGCTTATTTAGTTTGCATTTAGGTTTAAAAGATGAGTAGTGATTTATAAATATCAGGCTGAGTGGCAATGATGCTGGCTCAGCCTAGTATGAACAATCGTTTTTTTAAGGCTAAAGTAAATGCGACAAATACGCTTGGTTAATTTGTTCACCCCATAACATTGCAATCCAACCTGCTATGGCAATGTACGGGCCAAACGGGATAGGTGTGGCTTTGTCTTTACCTTGAATGCTGAGCAAAGTTATGCCAATAAGTGCGCCGACTAAACTTGATAATAATATAATCATCGGCAGTGCTTGCCAGCCGAGCAAAGCGCCAAATACGGCCATCAGTTTAAAGTCGCCGTAGCCCATGCCTTCTTTACCTGTAGCTAGTTTAAACAGCCAATACACTGACCAAAAACACAAATAACCTAGTGCTGCGCCAATAATCGCTTGTGTTGGCTCAATGGTTAAAGCAAATACTGACGCCAGTAATGCCAACCAAAGTAACGGCAAGGTGAGCTGGTCGGGCAACAACATGTGGTCAATATCAATGAAGATCAGTGCAATCAGCACCCAGGTCATCGCAACATAGAGAACGGTTGTGGCAGTTGCGCCAAACACTGCAGCGACAGCGACACTTGCAAGCATCGTCAGTAGTTCAATACTTGGGTAACGAATTGAGATGGGCGCTTTACAGTTGGCGCATTTCCCTTTGAGTAATAACCAACTCAGTACTGGAATATTTTGCCATGCTTTGATTTTGCTCTGGCATTTAGGGCAAGTCGATGCCGGAACGGCTAAATTAAAGGTTACTGTATTGTTTGTTGAACCTGTTTGTTGCGAGCTGGCAGTGAGCTCATCTTTGAGTAGTAATCGGCATTCAGATTGCCACTCGTTTTGCATCATTACTGGCAAACGATAAATCACTACATTTAAAAAACTGCCCACAGCTAACGATACTAAGGCCACCGTTAAGTAAAAAAACCAAGTTTGCTGTTGGTAAAGGTTAAGTAACTCTGTAAGCATAGTATTAACCACCAACAATCGCACCCAGTTGGAATATCGGTAAGTACATGGCAATAATCAAACCACCCACAAGCACGCCTAATATTGCCATAATCATAGGTTCAAGTAAGGTTGACAGACCATCGACGGCATCATCCACTTCTTGCTCGTAAATGGTGGCGACTTTTGCCAGCATGTCATCGAGTGAACCTGATTCTTCACCAATAGCAACCATTTGCACCACCATATCAGGGAAAATATTCGAGTTGCGCATCGCGAAGTTCATTTGATTACCTGAGCTGACTTCAGCTTTAATTTCAATAATTGCCTCACGATATACCGCATTGCCTGAGGCTCCAGCAGCTGAGTCAAGGGCATCAACCAGCGGTACACCGGCCGCAAAAGTAGTCGAAAGCGTTCGGGCATAACGGGCCACTGCCGCTTTATCGAGAATTTTACCTATGATAGGTAGTTTTAAAATTGCACGATCGGTATTGTCACGGACATTTTTACTGCCGCGATGGGCTTGTCTAAAGGCAAAAAACGCCGCCGCCATGCCACCAAATACTAACCACCAATAATTTTGCATAAATTCAGAGATACCAACAACAAATAGAGTAAATGCGGGTAGTTCTGCACCAAAGCCTGAGAAGACAGATTCAAATTGTGGCACGACAAATATTAATAAGATAGAAGTCACCACTAAGGCAATAGAGAGTACGGCTATGGGGTAAATCATGGCTTTTTTAATTTTTGATTTGAGCGCTTCTGACTTTTCTTTATAGGTGGCAACGCGGTCAAAAATTGCGTCTAGGGCACCTGATTGTTCACCGGATTCAACTAAATCGCAATAGAGATCATCAAAATATAGTGGGTGTTTACGTAGCGCATCTGAAAACGGGTTACCCGCTTTAACCTCATCACCTATTTTCGTTACTAATTTTTGTAAACTTTTATTTTCAGAACCTGACCCGATCATATCTATTGCTTGAATCAGTGGCACGCCAGCCATTAGCATAGTGGCGATTTGCCGGGTCAGTACACTAATATCTTTAGCGGTAATCTTAGGGTCAGAAGACATACCTAATAGTGGTTTAGCTTTCTTTTTTACTTTAGAGGGGATGATGCTTTGTTTACGTAATTGGGCTTTTACTAATGCAATGCTAGCGCCATTCATTTCGCCTTCAAGTTTTTTACCACGACTATTCACCCCGACCCAAGTATAGGTATCGAGTGCTTTACTGGTAGCTGTTTTTTTTGCCATGGTACAATCCTTAGCCGTTTATACTGTCTTTATTTTTATTATCGTATTGTAGCGTGTATTAAACACGCTTTTAATGTTGATAGCTAGTAACGCGGTTGATTTCAATGATTGAGGTCATGCCCGTGGCGGCTTTTATCAGGCCTGAGCGGCGCAGGTTATTCACTCCCTCATTGGTTGCGACTTCGGCAATTTCAAGGGAGTTACCGCCGCGCATAATAATTTGTGCAATACTCGGGGTAATCGGCATTACTTCGTAAATACCCACGCGGCCTTTATAACCTTCAGTGCAGTGCTCACAACCGACAGCTTTAAACAAAGTGAGTTCAGGTAAATCTTGTTCTGTAAAGCCGAGCTTTAATAGCTCCTCTGTAGGGACATCTTCAGGGGTTTTACAGTGGTTACATAAACGCCGAGCTAGGCGCTGTGCAATAATTAAACTCACTGAGCTTGCGATATTATAAGATGGCACTCCCATGTTCATTAGACGAGTGAGGGTTTCTGGTGCTGAGTTAGTATGCAAGGTGGAGAGCACTAAGTGACCAGTTTGCGCCGCTTTTATCGCGATTTCAGCAGTCTCTAAATCTCGAATCTCCCCCACCATCACCACATCGGGATCTTGACGTAAAAATGCCCGCAGCGCATTGGCAAAGGTCATATCCGCGCGGGGATTGATTTGTACTTGGTTAATACCCGCTAAGTTGATTTCGACCGGATCTTCCGCGGTAGAAATATTGCGCTCGGGTTTATTCAGAATATTCAGGCCAGTATAAAGCGAGACGGTTTTACCTGAACCAGTCGGCCCAGTGACTAAAATCATACCCTGTGGCTGGGCTAGGGCATTCATGTAGAGGTCTTTTTGTTTGGGATCGTAGCCGAGTACATCAATGCCGAGCATGGCGCTGGAAGAGTCGAGTATCCGCATTACGATTTTTTCGCCCCATAGGGTCGGTAAAGTCGAGACACGAAAATCGATGCTTTTCTTTTTTGAAATTTTAAGCTTAATACGGCCATCTTGGGGTTTGCGTTTTTCGGCCAAGTCCATGTGCGACATGACTTTTATGCGTGCAGAGATGCGGCTTTCGAGCCCTACCGGTGGGGTAGCTATTTCGTGCAGTACCCCGTCTACCCTAAAGCGAATGCGATAGGTATGCTCATAAGGCTCAAAATGTAAGTCAGAGGCGCCTTTTTTAATCGCGTCCATCAATATTTTATTGATGTAGACAATAATTGGCGCATCATCTTCTTTGCTGTTGACATCGGTCGAGAGGGATTTTTTATTCGAAGTCTCTTGCTCGCTTTCGACCCCTTCAAGCTCCGCCATTTGTGCATCGCTGAGCTCAAGTCCGTCTGTTTTATCAAATAACGATTCAATGGCAAGGTTGAGTTGCTCGTAATTGACCACTACGACTTCGGTTTGCATGCCGGTATTAAATTCGTAGTCTTCAAAGGCATCAAAGTTAGTAGGGTCGGCGGAGGCGAGATAAAGGGTTTTACCTTTAATAGCAATGGGAAGTACGCTGTGTTTTTTGATTAACTTTTCATTGAGCACTTTTTCATCAGGTAGTAACCTCATATCAAAATTACTCAAATCTAATTCAGGCACTTGAAATAGATGTGCAGCCTTAGTCGATAGCTCTGCAGCTGTTAAATTTGATTGATTACATATTAATTCGAAAACAGAGGTTGAGGAGTTATCATTATTCTGTTGAAGATTATTAAGATTCAATAGACCGAGGTTGGAAAGCTTTTTAATAAATGGCGATGTCAATTTCATAAGTATGCTTGGCAAAAAACAGTGTCATTAAAAATAAAAACGGTTTTATCAAAAATAAAACCGTAATAAAAAGCAATTTTTAGTAAACTAAAAAAAAACTTTTAGCACTTAATCCAACCTGCTGCACAAGCGTCTGTACCTGCAAGAGTTGCTGTTACCCAAGTTATATTGGTATTATTAAGAGTTGGAGTCATACGAACTGTATCATCAGTTCCGTCACCATCAACATCACCTAGAGTTAGATCAACAACTCCATCGACTACAGCAGTAACGATACCATCTGTAGCAGGAACACCGTTATTACCGGCATCACAAGGTGTTAATATACCGCCTTGGGTTTGTGCACAAATGCCAATAGCTGACTTATAAACATTTGCACCAGTTGCTGCCGTTTGAGCTGTAGCACCTCGTGTGTAGCTTTGATACTGTGGCAACGCAACTGCAGCCAAAATACCGATGATTGCAACTACGATCATTAATTCGATTAGTGTGAAGCCTTTTTGGGCTTGTTGTTTCATGTTTTTCATATGTACCTCTCCTAACGAGTAACATTTGGGGCTAACTTCCGGGGGGAAAGTATGTTCACGCCCCGATTTAACATCTTTCAGTATAGTGTGTTTTCTCAATTGAGAAAGCCAGTGGGAGTATTTTTCCTAACACCCGACACTGAATACAAAAAAATGATTTAAATATGTTTGATTTAGGCTATTGCCAAGTTCGGTAGGTAAAAAGGCGTATATTTTGGCCTGCTCACTCGACTAAACAGTGGTTATAGACTATCTCATCCTTGTTTAATCATCCTTTTATATTAGCTGCTACTTCCTGTACTCGCTAATTCTTACTAGATACTAACAGGTGTTTTGTGATTTTGGTAGTATCTTTTATTACAAATCCGTTACAAATGTTGTAATGAATTTGATTTTCTCGCCATTGTACACATTTTGTTAGCCCTGACAATTAGCGTTATGCAAATGTTTCATAAAAAGTTTAGGTTTGTTTTAAATTGGATCGTTCAAAAAACGCATTGATAAATCAAGGGCTTTTACGTGCTTGGTAATTGCACCACTTGAAATGTAGTCGACGCCCGCTTGTGAATATTGGCGTAATATTTCAATGGTCATGTTACCAGAAACTTCAAGCTTAGCGCGCTGATTGTTAATACGCTGTTGATTGCTATGTTGCTCGGTTAATTGTACGGCTTGTTTAATATCGACAACAGTGAAGTTATCGAGCATGATGATATCGGCACCGGCGTCGAGTGCTTGGTTAAGCTCGTTAAGGTTTTCGACTTCGACTTCGACGTTTAAAGTGGGGTGATTACTTTTGGCGGTTGCGACGGCTGTTGCGATGCCACCACAGGCAGCAATGTGATTTTCTTTAATTAAAAATGCATCGAACAAGCCAATGCGGTGGTTTTTACCACCGCCGCAGACCACGGCATATTTTTGCAGGGCGCGTAAGCCAGGAATGGTTTTACGGGTATCGAGTAGCTGAGTGCTGGTGCCTGATAACTCTTTGACATAGTGCGCGGTGGTGGTGGCGGTGCCCGAGAGGGTTTGCACAAAATTAAGGGCGGTGCGTTCGGCGGTTAAAATGGCGCGGGCATTGCCTTTGGCGGTAAATAAGGTGTCGTTTGCCTTTATTATGTCGCCATCGAGTTTGTTGATTTCGAGGTTGACGCTAGGGTCGACTTGTTTAAACACTTCTTTTATTAGGGCTTCGCCGCAAAAGATGCCGTCTTCGCGGGTGATGACTTTGGCGTGGGCTTGTTGGGTGGCCGGAATCAGCGCTGCGGTGATATCGCCGTCGATTGCGGTTTGCCCATTGAGATCTTCTGCTAGGGCTTGGGCGACGAGTTGTTCAATTAACTGGGGTGAAACGTTCATAAGTTGACTCTCAATTGGCTAGTCTTGGGTGTTACCTTTATATGGCACTTGGTTTTACTGAGTGTATTGACTCAGTTGCAAGAGGAGCGAGTTTAGCTGCGCTTGAGTACCCAATGCTTTTATGAGGTATTTCTACCCCGTTTGCTAGCGTGTTGTCAGATATATGATTTATTTTACCTCTTTATAAAAAGAAACCCTAGAGGCAAAATAGGGCAAAAGCGAATAAACAAAAAAGGAAGCGCATGTTTGCAATTGAACAAGGCTGGTTAGAGGGGGTGACGCGTTGTCCATCAACGCATTGTAATACGCGCCCAGATGACGAAATCTCGTTATTGGTGGTGCACAATATTTCGTTACCTGCGGGTCAGTTTGGTGGGCCTTTTATTGATGATTTGTTTTTGGGTTGCCTAAATTGCACTGCGCACCCGAGTTTTGCTGATTTAAAAGGGCTTGAAGTGTCGGCGCATTGTTTGATTCGCCGTGATGGGCAAGTTGTTCAATACGTGCCGTTTAATCAACGCGCTTGGCATGCGGGAGTCTCGATGTTTGAGGGGCGCAGTAATTGTAATGATTTTAGTGTCGGGATTGAGCTCGAAGGCACCGATACTATCCCTTATACCGACGCCCAATATTTGGGATTGGCGGCTATAGCCAAGTCATTGATAAAACAGTATCCTAAGCTGACAAAAGCGCGGATCACTGGGCATGAGCATATTGCGCCGGGGCGAAAAACGGATCCGGGTCAGAGTTTTGATTGGCCACACTTTTTGTCACTTTTATAACCTTATACTTTTATTTGATTAACCAAACGAGATAGCTCAATTAGGTAATGTTATGACCTTAATTTCGATTTTAATCGCGCTGATTATTGAGCGCTTAGATGCCCGCGGTAAATATTGGCAAATGCAAACTTATGCCAGTATTTATTTAGACAAGTCACGAGGATTCAGTGGGTTATTTAAACAATCAATCTTTGTGCTGTTGTGGTTACTTATACCGGCTTTGTTAGTTGCGGGTGCGGCGCGCTTTATTGATTTTGTGCTGTGGCAGATGTTGGTTAATGTGGTGGTGTTGTTGGTGTGTTTGGGCTGCGTGTTTTATCGTGAAAAATATAAAGGGTATTTAAATGCGATGCAGCGCAATGATAGCGAAGCGGCTAGTTTATATGCGTTGCAGCTTGGCCAAAAACGCACAGAAGATCAGCGTGGTGGCGAAACCCTTGGGCAAACGTTAGCTTGGATTAACTTTCGTTTTTATTGTGCGGTGATTTTTTGGTTTGTAGCGCTCGGTCCAGCGGGTGCGGTATTTTATGCATTGGTGCGTAGTTTTGCTGATGCTGTGCGTGAAGGCAAAGCAGAAAGCCTTAGACCACAAAAAAAAATGCTGCAAGCATTATTATTTTGGCTTGATTGGTTACCGGCGCGAATTGCTAGTTTTGGTTTTTTAATTATCGGTAACTTTAATAAAGGAACCTCGTGCTGGCTCAAGCATGTGCTTAACTTTTCGATTAGTAATCGTAAAATGGTCACAGAAACAGCGCTTGCTGCTGAGCAAGTTGAGGCTCAGCATATTGGTTGTACGGTTGAAGCGCTGTGTATGGTGAAATTGGTCAAGCGTAATGTGTTGTTCTTTTTAGCCATCATTGCGGCACTGACATTATTTGGCAATGTCTCTTAGTGGTTGCGACTGCATTGAGATGCTGCGCTTTTTTTAGCCAAACAATCAAAGCCACAGATTAAACTGTGGCTTTTTGCTTTCTGGTCTGACCATTTTGCTTTTTAGCTTTATTTCTTTCATTTTGTAGAAAAGTTTTCATAATTGTCGGTTAACGTGTTTTTTAACTGCGCGTTGTTTTGTCTTAAATTGTTGCTTTATTAGTCGTGCTTTGACAGTGGCGGTAGATTTTGTTAATTTATGCCCAATATTTTGGTATGACCAATTTACCTTTAAATCTTTTTCAATAACTTGAGTAACCCTTTTTCTATGTCTCTGAAGATCAAAGCAGCAAAATTATCCGATGTAATTTTAGAGCAATTAGAAAATATGATTCTTGAAGGGTCATTAGCGGCTGGGCAAAAACTTCCTCCAGAGCGCGAGCTCGCTAAACAATTTGATGTGTCTCGACCGTCATTACGTGAGGCTATTCAAAAGCTAGAAGCGAAGGGGTTAGTTACCCGTCGCCAAGGGGGCGGTACTTACGTTAAAAATCAGCTTGAAGGCGGGATGACTGATCCTCTATTTGAATTGATCAGTAAACATCCTGAATCGCAGTTTGATTTACTTGAATTTCGCCACGCACTCGAAGGTATTGCTGCTTATTATGCTGCATTGCGTGGTACCACCACTGATTATGCCAAGATTCAAACGAGTTTTGACTTAATTATGGCTGAAGAAGGCAATATAGAGGCTAAAGCAAAAGCGATAAATGGCTTTCACTTTAGCATCGCTGAAGCGTCACATAATGTGGTGTTACTGCATTTAGTGCGCGGCATGGAAGCGTTGTTAGAACAAAACATTGTGCAAAATTTAACGGTATTACTCGAAAAACCAGCTGTACGTAAGCAGCTAGCCGAGCACCGTAAATTGTTGCTTGATGCAGTGGTTAATGGTGAGCCTGATAAAGCAAGGCTTGCCAGTAATGCTCACTTGGCGTTTATCGAAGAAGCGTTATTAGAAGCCGGTAGAGAACATTCAAGAATTGAGCGTAGTTTAAGGCGCACACAACAAAATTAAGCCAAATCGGGTTTAATGTTGTGGGAAAATTTGAAGCTAAATTCGTATTTTAAACATAAGGAAAACTCCATATGTCTGAAGTCAATAAATTTGACGTAGACGCACTAGAAACACAAGAGTGGTTACAGGCTTTAGAGTCTGTTGTGCGTGAAGAAGGTGTAGAACGTGCTCAATTTTTACTTGAGCAAGTATTAGAAAAAGCCCGTTTAGACGGTGTTGATATGCCAACCGGTGTAACAACAAACTACATCAATACTATTCCAGTTGAGCAAGAGCCAGCGTACCCTGGTGATGTGAATCTAGAGCGTCGAATTCGCTCGATCATTCGTTGGAACGCAATCATGATTGTATTGCGTGCATCTAAAAAAGATCTTGAGCTTGGCGGCCATATGGCGTCTTACCAATCATCGGCAGCGTTTTATGAAGTGTGTTTTAACCACTTTTTCAAAGCGCCTAACGATGTTGATGGT